>DYRC01000004.1:0-2134 GCA_020718925.1 Desulfonema limicola | reverse complement strand
GAAACAGAGAATGAATTATCAAGCCTGATTCAAAGAAAATTTGCCGAAATTGAAACGCATATCGGAATTGAAAAAAAAGAAGCGGAAAAGAAGCATCTGATCGTTTTGGGGATTGAACCTTCAGACAATGATCGCGGAGAAATCGTCGGACATCGGAAAGAAGCGAAAAACGACCGGTTATCAAATTGTTCAAGCCTGCTTCAGGAAAAATTCGCTGAATTTGAAAGCCGGATCGACATCGAAAAAAAGAAAAGAGAGGCACATGAGCTGACAATCGCCTCTGAAATCGGAAATCTCAGAAAGGTTCAGGAAATGGCTCTTGAACATCAGCGGGAGATGGAACACAGGCTGCTGAGTCTTGTTCAGAAGAAAATAGCCCCATCCGAAACGTATATCGGAATTGAAAAAAAAGAAGCGGAGAAAAAACATCTGATCGTTCTGGGAATTGAAAAATCAGGAAAGGTACATGATATGACGCAGGAAATAGTTGAGCATCAGAAAGAAGAGAAAAACGAATTGTTAAAGATGGTTCATGGAAAATTTGCCGAATTTGAAAACCGTCTTGAGATCGAGAAAAAGAAAAGAGAAGAACAGGCGTTGACAATAACGTCTGAAATCGGAAATCTGAGAAAAATTCATGAAATGTCTCTTGAACATCAGAAAGAGATGGAAACCAAGCTGTTAAATATGATTCAGGAAAAGTTTGCCAAATTTGAAAGCCATATTGATGCTGAGACAAAAAAGGCGGAGGATGAAGAACAGGAAAGAATGCTGGAAATAGAACATGAACTTGGAGGTTATATAGAGGGCGTAAAAGAAAAAACAGAAGAAAGCAAACGACCGGAGCCGAAACCGGAAAATTGGAGCAAAAAAGCCGAAGCCGCGTCCGCGTCAGATGAAAAAATATACTGCTATACAAAAGCCATTGAATCAAACCCGAAAGATATTGACGCTTACTTTAAGCGGGGCGAACTTTATGATCATCAGGGCGAATACGACAAAGCGATTGCGGATTACTCCCAAGTTATAAACCTTGATCCGAAATACGCGCTCGCCTATAATAATCGGGGTGCGGCGCATTATCGGCAGCACCGATGCGATAAGGCAATTTCAGATTACTCAGAAGCTATCAGAATCAATCCCTTGTGTCCGCTTACCTATAATAATCGGGGTATTGTGTATTATCATCAGGGCGATTATGATAACGCGATTGCAGATTATTCCCAAGCCGTCAAACGTGACCCGAAATATGCGCGGGCATATAATAATCGCGGCTCTGCTTATTACAGCAAACGCAAATATAGTAAAGCGATAGCGGATTATTCCAAGGCAATCGGACTTGATCCTGAATATGCAGGCGCGTATCATAACCGGGGCAATCTGTATAAGAAGATAGGCAGAACATCATTGGCAAACAAAGACTTTGACAAGGTTCTATCCATAAATCAAACATATAACCTAAGAAAATAATATCTTACTCTTTATATAAAGCTTGCTTCAAACTGCTTTTCTTACCGAAATCTAACTATAGAATCACTTCTGTTTCCTTCCTCTCTTCATCAGTCAGATTCGACGGTTTCCTCAATAATGACCATCTCAGTTTCCGCAGTTCCGAAGCTATATCCGACATTTCTCTGTTATCATTTTTTCTCCTTCCGCCTTTGAATTCCTTCTGTATTCCGATAAACCTTTCTTTAAATGTTCCCATATCGCTCTGACAGTATGAAAATGATCTGCCTGAAATTCTGCATCGGGAAATACTTCTCTGACCGCTTTTATCCGCCCTTCGGAATAATCGGAAAATACCGATCTGATCTTTATTCCTGTTTCTCTGATCTTTTCTGAAAATTCCTCTGCCTCCCTGCTGTTTTCCGTATCCGCTTCGTATGTTATCGGAATCCGATCAGAGTCATCTCTGATCACCATCACACAATTATCCGTTCCCGAAGGATAATATCCGTCAGTATGGCATCTGGTCGGATTTCTCACTTCTATGAGCCTGTTCGGAAGCTCTTCTTCGGAAGGGAGATTATCTCCGATCTCATCTGTCCACCTCTTAACAGATGATTCTGTTATAGGTAAGTACTCGACCATAAGTTTTTCTGTTTTATGTTCCGAATCCGATCCGAAATCC
>DYRC01000389.1 GCA_020718925.1 Desulfonema limicola | reverse complement strand
GTACTTATGTCAGTCAAGATAACCGCCATCAAGAAATAAAGCTATACGCTGACTCATTATTACCTCCATAAAAGACGATAAAAATAAAGGGGAACACTTTCGTATCCCCCTTTTTGCCATTCATAAAGAATGTCTCATGCAGAATGTCTGTTATATAAAATCTCAGGCAGAAGCAATTACTCTGCGTTCTTTGATTCTGGCTGCTTTGCCTCTGAGTTTTCTCAGATAATACAGCTTTGCGCGGCGCACTTTGCCATTCGTAACCAGCTCGACTTTATCAATGCTGGGTGAGTGCAGCAAAAAGATACGCTCAACACCTATTCCGTAAGAGACTTTTCTGACCGTGAACGAAGCGTTTGCAAGACCTTTGCACTTGCTGATTACCACGCCCTGAAACGCCTGAATCCGCTCTTTTTCACCTTCTTTGATTCGCACATGCACTTTGATCGTGTCTCCGGCTCGGAAATCCGGCATATCAAGTCGCATGATGTCCCGATTGATTTGTTTGATGAGTTCCATAAAACGAGTTCCCCCAAGATAAAATTATTCGTAGTCTGCCAGCAGCCGATCCAAAGTAATTGATGCCGCAGAACGTACTGACAAATGATTGTAATCCGTATTTCCCTGAATTGACGCCAAAATATAATCTGCTCCGGAAATGATTTCCTCCGAAAGCCCCCATGCGGTTCCGAAGATAAGAAGATATGGCGTCTGCTGCTGAAGCATTTCCCGACATCTGCCATATCCGATGCTTTTTTCATGTTTTCGCGCACAGGTTACGATGGTTTTTGCTTCCTGACCTTCTCTGAGCCGAATGTCATTCAGCACGTCTTCCAGCGAATCTTTAATCAGAATGGTCTCCAACGCAGCTTTGCGAATCGGATTATAGCTCGCGCCGCCGCCGGTTGTCCAGTGAGAGACAATTTTTTCGACCAGCAGTTTCTGATCGATCATCGGCGTTATCACATAAAACGCCTGAATGTTGTATGTTTTTGCAAGTCGGGCAATATCGTGCAGATCAAGATTCGTAACCGCAGAAGCTATGGTCTGCCCCTGTTTGTTAATCACCGGATAATGCAGCAGTGCCAGATAAAGTTTGGGCATGGATGATATATTCAATCTCAGAACGCCAGTTCTTTAAAATGTCAACTTCCTTTTTGCTCAACTGCCTGTTTTTTAATAAATCCGGTCTTTTCAAAAAAGTTCGGATCAGCGATGTTTCAAGCCGCCAAGTTTCAATGTTTGCATGATGACCCGACAGCAGCACTTCCGGCACTTCTTCCCCTTCAAATACGTTGGGTCTGGTGTAATGTGCATGTTCCAGCAGCCCGTTTGAAAACGAATCTTTTTCTGCCGAATCTTCTCCGCCCAAAACTCCGGGAATCAGCCGCGTTACTGCGTCTATGATGACCATTGCGGGCAGTTCCCCGCCGGTTAAGACCGCATCGCCGATAGAGATTTCATCGTCAACAAAATTCTGACAAATCCGCTCATCTATGCCTTCATATCTGCCGCAGACAAACATCAATTCCGGCAATTGCGCCAATTCCTGTGCAACGCTTTGCGTAAAGGTTCGTCCCTGGGGCGTCAGATAAACCACCCGCGGATCCGGCACGTTTGCTTTTGCATTCCGAATCGCGGCAGCCAGCGGCTCAGGTTTCATCACCATACCGCAGCCGCCCCCGTAAGGCGTGTCATCGGTACTTTTGTGTTTATCTGCTGCAAAATCCCGGATATTGACCGCGCACCCGGATATTTTGCCGGATTCAACCGCCCGCCGGATAATGCCATGCTCCCAAAACGGTGTGAACATTTCCGGAAAAATGGTCAGCACGACAAATTTCATACAGCATCTCTTAACACTTAACACTTAACACTTAACACCTCACTCCAATCCATCAGGCAGAACAACCCGCATGGCATTTTTTTCCAAACTGATACTTATCACCACATCGGCAATTGCCGGAATCAGAATTTCTTTTTTGTCGTTTTTAACCACATAAACGTCATTGCTTCCGGTCTGCAAAATGGATTCAAGCCGCCCCAGATACCGGTCATTTTCGGCAAACACAGATATGCCGATCAAATCATCCCAGTAATAAGAGCCATCTTCAGGAACGGGAAGGCTGGTTCGTTCAACTGAAATCTCAACGCCAATCAGTGCCTCTGCCGCGTCCATATCCCGGATTCCGTCAAAAGATACCAGCAGCAATCGCTTATGCGGCTGCATCTCTTTGATGAGATATGCGTTTCTTTTTTTGCCGGGGAGATGCAGAAACACGCTGTTTCCCGAAGTGAACAGAAAAGGGGATTCGCTGTATGACCGCACCTTGACGACTCCCCTGATTCCATGAACGCCGACGATTTCCCCGATAATGATAAACTTCTCTTTTTGCACGAAATCACTCTAAGATTTCAAGAACCGTCCGTTTTTTTATCTTTGCAGATGCCGCAGTGAGAATGGTTCGCATTGCTCTGGCTGTTCTGCCCTGTTTCCCGATAACCTTGCCTAAGTCTTCTTTGGCTACCTTCAATTCCAACACAGAGGTCTGATTGCCTTCCACCTCATTTACTGCCACTTGTTCCGGATTATCAACCAATGCCTGAGCAATGTATCTGATCAGTTCTTTCATAGCTCCATTTCCTTTGTCGGATCTTGAGAATCAGGGGGCTAGCCCGAATATACGAAACATTATGCTGCTGCGGTTTTGGAAATTCCTTGTTTTTTCAACAAGTTTTTTACGGTATCCGTAGGGGTTGCTCCCTGTCCCACCCAATATTGAACACGATCACCCTTGACCGTAACCTGTGCCGGATCCGTCAGCGGATTATATGTTCCGACAACTTCCAAAAATCTGCCGTCTCTGCGGCATTCTCCGTCTGCTACAACAATGCGATAAAAGGGTCTTTTCTTTGCGCCATGTCTGGCAAGTCTGATTTTAACTGACATCCCTTTGTGTTTTCTCCTTTGATGTTTCTGCTGATTTTGCCTTGATTAAAAGCTTGAAAATAGTATGGAAAAAGAATAATGTCAAGAGAAATCAACCACCGTCAGCTATTCTCATAATTATTCTCCTGTTCACCCGCTCCATCAGGCGCAATAGATAGTTAAGGATTATTACCATTCCGTAATCCTATTAATTCATTAATTTTGTTATAGATTCTATCTCTATCTTCATTTTTCAGACATATTCGGCACCATTGAGAACAAAGTATTTCCCAAACACTTACAGAGCTTTTGATGATACGATCTCCGATCATAGTATTCCATTTGTGATGATCAGGTTCTAATACAGCATCTTCTAAAACAGTCAATAGCGTACCGGCACCGATTCCGAATCGTGATGGTAAGTCCTGCCAATTGACATTCTTCAAATCCCTGTAAACAACTCTTTCCGGCGCGGCATCCCCCGGAAGTCTGATACATCCCTGCGTTTCTTCATAATCTCCGTCAATAAAAGCAATTGTTGAAAATGGAAGTTTCCTGTTATATCCTAA
>DYRC01000388.1 GCA_020718925.1 Desulfonema limicola | reverse complement strand
AATGTCAAGCGTTTCCTTCGGGTGTTAAATTTCTGACACTTATGCCGTTTTTTCCGATAACAGACAGCGAAATCCGCCGGACAACTTCATGGATGAGTTCAGCCTGCGCGCTCAATTCCTGTGCAGAAGCAGCTCCCTGTTCCGCGCCTGCGGCATTCTGCTGAACAAAACTGTTGATCTGATCCATAGCCTCTCTGATCTTCTGAATCGCAATCGCCTGACTTTCCGTATATTGATTCAGATCATATACAACTTCGCTTACAGCACCTGCAATTTTCCGATTGATGTTCATTTCATCCCGCATGGTCTGATAAAGATGGCTCACAGATGAAGATTCTTTCTGTATTCTGCATATCAGATCGCCTGTTTCATTCGCTGCTGCGGACGCCTGATTTGCAAGTCTGCGGATTTCATCTGCCACAACAGCAAACCCCGCGCCTGCTTCTCCGGCACGGGCAGCTTCTATTGCCGCATTCAATGCCACCAGCCCGGTTTGAAAACCAATATCATCAATGGTTTTTATTACTTTTCCTGCTTCATCCGCAGCTTCGGCACTGCTCTGAACTGCCTGCTCCGTTTGTGTGGCAATGTGTCCGATCCGTTGAAACGAATCATGGGCATCCTTGTGCATAAGGATATGCACGTTACAAGACCTTTCCCGAATGTTCATGACTTCATTGCCGAATCCCTGCAAGACGCCGGTGATTTCCTGAAGCGACGATGCCTGATGGGAAGCCGACGCAGCAACGCTCCCGGAAACTTCGGCAACTTCCCGCGCCACTGTTGAGATATGAGAAGCGCCTGTGTTCAGATCGGATATGCTCTTTTTCAACGGCGTGATAATCTGTTTCGTCAGCCTGACAATGACAGCAAGCAACACGGCAAATGTAACCGTAAAGATGATGAGCATCCGATGTCCTGTCCGAATGCTGTCAGCCACGATTTCATTGATGGGCAGAGTTACGCCGAATGTCCAAAGATGTCCAAAAATGCGGTTTCGGACAGGCACTGCTACCACCAAAGCGTCTTTGCCCAATGCCGGAATATTGCGAACGATGGATATTTCCTGTCCGTTTCGGAGAGCTTCGGCAATATGTTTCGGATAACCCAGTTCAACGATACTTTTTCCGATGTATTCTTTTTTCGGATGCACAGTTACTGTCGCTTCTTTGCTTAAAAGAAAGGCGTAAGCGTTTTCGGTGGGATGAATCTTCGTGATGACGTCTGCAATCTGATTCATTGAAAAATCCGCACCGACAACACCGACAGCCTTTCCGTCCGACAGAATAGGTATGCAGAAGCTTATCACTTTCTGAAGTTTTCCTGCAATCTGATATTCAATCGGCGGTGTTACATAAGGCTGACGGGTTTTCATCGGAATCTGATAATAATCTCCCTGTTTATCCGAAGAGTTGTAATCCATACAGGGTTCAAGATGGATACCGCCGGAACGGTTCCAATACGGAACAAACCGTCCTGTGGCATCATGTCCTTCGGTATTGGCAAACTTGGCGTCCTGTCCGTCAAGCGCGTCCGGCTCCCACACAGTCCATACGCCGAATATTAACGGCGTTATTTCCAATATATCCTTCAGGGTTTGGGAAAGGAGTTGGCGAATGTCGGGATGTGTCTGTTTCCGAACTCTTGCGAAAAAAATCGCCGCTTCTTCCAAGATTGCGGATACATGCTCAATGTCAGCAGCGATATTGCCGGCATAACGGCTGCTGATTTCATGTCCCAGTCGTTTTGCATTCTCCTGAGCCGAGATCATGGAACGGTGCGTGGAATACCAAATCGTGATAATATAGGATAAAATCACAACAGACAGAATTCCGGTCAGCAGGCGGAATCTCAGATTGCCTTTGTTGAAAACGTTAGCATCCATTGCTATCCTTAATAAATAAGCGCAGGCGAACCCAGATCAATGCCCCGATATTCGGATCGGACATGCTTCTGCACCGGACGATCTGCACTGATTAGCCACGACAGAGCTTGTTCAACATTCCTGAATTTGTGTAAGTCAATCCCCATTCTTGCATAAAATTTAAATTTTTCCATCGTCAACAGCCCTACATTTGAATCAGGCTCCACCAATGCCCAATATTCCCACCCTGCTTTCAACATGCGCGGCAGCCAATCCATATTGATCCACTCAGCATCCTCCGGTTCATATACCCCCATGCCTTGATTATCTGTTAACCACTTTTTGCCCCGGCTCTTTTTCATCTGCTCATAGCCCGCGTTGAACACCGCACGCAATTCTTCTCCGTGAATGTAGCCGTGAAATGTTTTGACAACTATCCGCTTTTTTTCAAGCCATTCGACCTTTCCGCCTTTGGCTGTGTATAAAAGTTTCATACGATTCTCCTTTGTGTGATAAAACTCAGAATTTCGGGGAAGGATATACGAAAAGTATTAGGAAGATGTTAGAAAAGTATGAGAAGTATGTTAAAAATATTTGGCGGCTGCCGGAATCGGGGTGATTTATCTTCCCCTCATTATCCTGACAGCCGCCAATGCGTTGATGCGAAACAGTTGGTTGCCTTCCTGTTATCTCTGACCTGCGAGATTATTTTTGAGCATCATCACCGCTCTCTTTTTTGTCTTCGTCATCAGGTGAAATATCGGGTTCCTGACTCGAAATCTTCAGAGGTTTGCCATCAGGAGGCATTTCTTTCCAAGAAATCGAAATTTCGAGTTTCTGTTTGCCTTTTTTATCCGAAGCCTGCAATTCGATCTCAACATCTCCGGATGGCTTCAGTGTAATGAAACTCTTTCCGTCCTGAATACAGGCTTTGCCCTCTCTGAAGCTTTTCACCAAGTCTTCCAACAAGACCAATGCCGAATCCCGGCTTATTTTCCGCTCCACTTTGAGTTCATTTTTCTTTCCCATGGTTCTCTCCTTGTTATGTACAGTTTTTGTACGAAATTTGTGAAAAAAAACTTGCCTTCAATCAAAAAGAATGTCAAGATTTTTTTCGGGGTTGGAAATTTCGGATGTGCTATCCTTAATAAATAAGCGCAGGTGACCCCAGATCAATGCCCCGATATTCACGGATATGCTTATAAGCTACACGGTCAACAATGCCTAACCATGCCAAGGCTTGTTCAACAGTCTTGAATACCTGTAACTCAATCCCCATACTCGCATAAAATCTGAACTTGTCCATCGTCAACTGCCCTACATTTGACTGAGGCTCTACCAATGCCCAATATTCCCATCCTGCTTTCAACATGCGGGGCAGCCAATCCGTATTGATCCACTCGACATCTTCCGGTTTATAGACCGGTACGCCGCGATTATCCGACAGCCATTTTTTAGCTTTGCTCTTTTTCAGTTTCTCATACCCGGCATTGAATGCAGCACGCAATTCTTCTCCGTGAATGTAGCTGTGAAAGGTTTTGAAAACGATCTGCTCTTTTTCGAGCCATTCGACCTTTCCGCATTTGGCTTTGTATAAAATCAGGGGAGCCATATTATTATCCTCTCTGTGGATGAT
>DYRC01000387.1 GCA_020718925.1 Desulfonema limicola | reverse complement strand
GGCGTTTTTCTGCCGCTGCTTAAAAAATGATACACATAATGCTCGTTGCTGGGCAGAGCGTCAAACGCGGGCTGCGTCTGAAATTTGCCTTCCCGGTTCAGAATAAAGGCAAAGCCCGTTTCGCCGATGCGAATCTTTTCAACCAGCGAATTAAACGCCAGAAAATCAATCGTGGCTCTTAAAATCCAGGGCTTTCCGTCCCGCTCGCTTCTCACAGATACGATAAAATGCGGCAATCCGCGCAGCCCCATGAACACATCGCTGATAAAGTATTTGTTCTGAATGGCTTTTTTAAACCAATCTGCTTCCGAATAATGCGCTTTTTCAAGCTTATAGGGACCTGAATATGCCACCTGAACACCGCGCTCATCTATCACGCCCAAATCTTCAAACACCACGCCGAATTCCTGACGGAGCGATAAAAGTTTTTCTTGTAAAAACAAATCATTATTTAATTGATCAAACGTAAAACAAACAGATAGAAATCGGATATCGCCCAGTTTTTCAGCTAAGAAGTTGTCAATATTCTGCTTGTGTTTGCGAATAAGAACTTCCAGATGAGCGTAAATTTTTTCATGGTAAGAGATACTGAAGCGATTCAGAATAATTCCGCTGACCAAGATCATGGGCGCAATCGAAACCGCAATAATAATCAGCACCAGCTTACGGGTCAGAGATGCGTAATACGGATTGTTCTGATTCCTCTCCGATGTCATGCGGTTTCCTTTTTTATGTCAGCAGGCAACAGCAGTTTTGCGACCGATTCTTTCAGACGATCCACGCTGCTTTCCCCTTTTTCGACCCATACCGCTTTGTTGAAAATATCGGGATAATCCGCATAATCAGAAATAAATGTATGAATAATTACCGGAAGATGCGGCAAATGATCGCGAAGTTCTTTTAATAAAGACAAAGAATCGGAATCCGACAAATCCGGATCAGCAATCAATATATCTATCGAATGATGCGCCGCATAGCTGAGAACCTGAGTTCCGCTCACAGCCAAATGAACCCGATAGCCCGCGTCTGTCATTTCCCGCTTCAGAAATTCCCGGACATTGGGATTTTTATCAGCAATCAGAATGTCGAATTGTTTTTTCAGAATCTCCTCCTAACCAAGTCATTAAGATACAGAGCAAGCTTTATGCCACAGGGAAGTCTGAAATAAAGGATTGAAAACAAAGGATGGAGATTATAAACATCAGGAAAATGTGTCAGCTTTTTTTACACAGTGTAAAAAAGACGAAGTCTGACACTTTTTAAGCGTCAGACTTCGCTTTTTCAGATTTACAGCCGGATGCTGTCTGATTTTTTCTCAATCTCAGCCCGAAAGCTGCGTTCTCAGAAAAGAAAAAGTCAGGTGTTCCAAGGTTTCTTCGATTTCCGAAATTTGCAGGTCGTTTGCAGATTATAAAGCTGAATCATTGAAAAAGATATGTGATTTATTTAAGATATTTGCCCCGAAATCAATTTCAGGGATAGGTGAGATTCAAAGCAGGCTGATAGTTGGCTTCAGCCTGCTTTGGCTTATCGCTTGGCTCGGATGAGAAGTGAGTAATTATAATTTAAACAACTTTATTCAACGGATACTCAATAATTCCTTCCGCGCCATGTTTCAGAAGCTCCGGGATCAGGTCTCTGACAAGGCTGCTGTCCACCACGCTCTCCACTGAAAACCAAGTGGATTGATACAAGGGCGAAACCGTAGGCGCATTTAAGCTGGGCAACAGCGATACGATTTTTTCAAGACAATTTTCCGGCACGTTCATTTTGATGCCGACCAATTTTTCACCAAGCAACGCGCCTTTAAGCAGCAGCGCAATCTGCTCGATCTTTCCCCGTTTGAACTCGTCTTTCCACGCCTCATGGTTAGCGATCAACTGTGTATTGGTCTGCATGAGTTCATGAATGATTTCAAGCCCGTGCGCCCGAATGGTGCTGCCGGTTTCCGTAACTTCCACAATCGCATCCGCAAGCCCGGACACGACTTTGGCTTCGGTCGCGCCCCATGAAAATTCCACCTTGACATTAATGCCTCTTTCGGCAAAATATCGCCGTGTAAATTCAACCAGTTCAGTGGCAATCTTTTTGCCTTCAAGGTCTTCCAGCTTTTTGATAGAAGATTTGTAAGGAACCGCCAAAACCCACCGCGCGGGTCTTGCGCTGACTTTGGAATAGACCAGATCCGCGACAATATGCACATCGGAATTGTTTTCGGCAATCCAATCTTTTCCGGTCAGTCCCGCATCCATCGTGCCATTTTCCACATATCGGGACATTTCCTGTGCGCGGCATATCGCACATTCGATATTATCATCATTGATTTCAGGGAAATAGCTTCTGCCGCTTACATTGATTTTCCAGCCGGATCGTTTGAACAGCGCAATCGTGGCATCCTGAAGGCTACCTTTGGGAATGCCTAATTTCAACACATTTTTCATCACTTATAAACCTCTTTGGGATCAAAGACCGGCACGCCGATCACTTTGATCTCGTTATCTTCGATTTTTTTGTAAAAACAGCTTTTATAGCCGGTATGACATGCCGCGCCGCCGACCTGCTCCACTTTAAGCAGAACAGAATCCTCATCGCAGTCAATGAAAATTTCTTTCACTTTCTGAACATGACCCGATGTTTTGCCTTTAATCCAAAGCGTATTCCGGCTTCGGCTGTAATAAGTGGCAAGCCCGGTAGAACGCGTGGTCTGCCATGCCTCTTCATTCATAAATGCGAGCATCAGGACTTCTCCGGTCTCATAGTCCTGAGCAATTGCCGGAATCAGTCCGCCCATTTTTTCAAAATTCAGATGAATCATTCACTCCTCGTCATTCAATGTTTTTTATATTTAATATATTTATCAAAATTGAATATGAAATGCAATATATACCTTAAAAGCTCGTAAATCGGGATTTTTAAAAATGGCTGAAAGCTCAAGCCTGCTTGCTTTCACCTAACCCCCCGGCCCCCTTCCCTGAAAGGGAAGGGGGAGACATCGTACTCCCCTCTCCTTTCAGGGGAGGGGCCGGGGGAGGGGTGCTTTGATAGCGAATCGGTATTACGTTCATACAGACATCCGGGGCAGGACAGGCATGTTTCACCGACCTGCCCGGATAATTTTGCTGCTATTTCACTGTTTTCGCATTCAATACCATCATAATATCCGCGACCGTGATACAGCCATCATCATTCACATCAAAGAACGGATCATATTTCTGCTGTCCTTTGCAGGAGTTCCAATGTTTCATCAGCATGGACACATCCGCGTCATCCGTAACGCCGTCTCCGTTGAAATCATAACCCGCCGATGCGGTCGGTGCTTCAAGAGCCGTAGTTGTGGCAAATATCTGATGCATCGTAGTATCTATCTGAATTTCCTTCAGATTTCCCTGAGCATCCTTCACCGAAAGCAGACAGGTTTCCGCTTTCACGCCCTGAACTGCAATCCGGTAACTGCCGGTATCCGGGAGCGTAACTGTCTGGCTGTCCGCAGTCATCGCAAAATTGGCGCCTG
>DYRC01000003.1 GCA_020718925.1 Desulfonema limicola | reverse complement strand
AATCCTTTTGAAATTTATATCCGAACAGATTGAAAAAAGCAACGGAAAATATGAAAGGACAGCGATTGTTTTTTATGAAGTCAGAGCGGAACATCAGGGCTGATGAAATCGCGGGATTTGTTCAAGTGGGCAGCAAAGTTTTACACTCCCTTTTAGATTTCGGTTGCGGTCAGATGATTATGCTTTAATTAACCGATTTTATAATAATTATCAATCTGTTTTCATACTTCAATAAGTCCGAAACTGATTTGCAGTGCCAAGTCTGCTTTTTTCATAGTGTCCGGTTTCAATAAGCCCAATCTTTTAATCAGTCTTTGTTTGTCAATTGATCGTATCTGATTCAGTAATATGACAGAATCATTGCTCAGACCTCCTTCCGGTGCATGTATCAGCACTTCGGTCGGATATAAAGTTTCGTCAAATCGGGATGTTATCGCTGCCACTATTGTTACAGAACTGTATTCATTTGAAATATCATTCTGTAGAATCAGAGCCGGTCTTGTTTTTTTAATCTCAGCTCCGATTGTGGGATCAAAATTGACCAGAAACACTTCTCCCCGTTTCGGAGGTTCTATCTTTTTTGCCATGCTTCCTCTTCAAAAACATTCCATTCCCGTGAAAGATTCAGGTCTCTTTCCGATCTTCTGATTGCTCCCTGTTTCAACTGCTCCCGCAGACTGATTTTTCCGACCTGTTCCATGTAATATTTAACAGCCTCGTCAATAAACCGACTTCTGTTCTTTTTATCTGTTATATGATCAATCAGACGCAATGTTGTTTCAGGTAAAACGATATTGATTTTCTGATACATATCAGCCTCCTCTTTTGTTTTCATCAGATAATCCAGTATCATCACTTGCGGGCAAAAGTCAAGAATTGAAAAGAAGCGGGTTGAAAGAGGTTGAAATCAGGGCTGATGAAATCGCGGGATTTATGTTAATCCGAATAAAAAGAAACTTCCGGCAAGGGCAGCTTTGTCTGACATCGGATAATCACCGTGATAAAGATACGGCGAACCTGCCATATCTCATAATGAATTGCTGAATACTTTAGCATTCCTTTTTTGATGTACATAGTTTGACATCCTTCAAATCATGTGATAAACATTCAGCGTTTTGTTGAAATAGATAAAGTGTTTTAATGAAAGTCTCATTTTATATTTTGAATTTTAATCCATGAGGGAAAATATGGAAAAAGAATCTTTTTTGGAAAAGGTGAGTGGTAGTTTGCCAGTGAGCATTGCTGCAACGGCTATAGCTGCTGTTGGAGGAACTGCGGCACTTCTTCCGCTTTTTATGAACACTTTAGCATTTGGTCGTTATAAAAAGCGTACTGAAACGGCAATTAAGGAGATAGAAGATATCCTAAAATCGCAAGAAGATAAAATTCGTAATATGTCAGATTCACAATATAAAATCACTAATGAAGCGATTCTGTCAGTTCTTCAGACTATTGATGAAGAAAAGATCAGATATCTGAAGAGAGTGGTTCAAAACTGCATTAAGGATGAAGATATAACTCCCCATGAATCATATCTTTTATCAAGAATAATCAGAGATATTTCTGCTGATGAGATAATGTTCTTAATAAATCATTCTCATTATAGCGAGGTTATTATTGGAACAGAATCTTCCGATAAAGATTCATCTTCCGATTCCAAAGAAAAAGTTCTTTGGGTTAGTCCAGAAAGTAAGGATGCTTTATTAATAAATGGACTTATCAATATGGGATTATTACTGATTCAAGAAAGTGGCTGGGGAGGAACTATGAATTATAAATTTTCTCCAATAGTAACCAAGCTAATATCTTTGGTAACATAATCAAATTATTTATTGAAGTTACTATAGTTTTGTCTATATCTGTGGACATATTTTTTATCAGAAGTTTTCTTATACATGCGCGAAGGGCATAGTAAGTATAAAAAAAACCGCTGCTGATGTCATACCCTCACGCGTGTGCGCGAAGGGCTTGGACGGGGTATCTCCGCAACAATCGGCTTATAATAGTCACACCCTCACGCGCCTGCGCGAAGGGCTTGAGAGAGTCCTATGTGTGACCAGCCTGAGTTCTGAAAAGAACTACGTTATTTCGGTCATAACACCATAGAATGCCTGCCAGTTCTATGCTCTGTTGTTCGGTATTAAACAGATGAAAGAGGTGAAGTCAGTGTGCCGAGCGTAAAAAGCCGTTATAACATTGGCGAGGCAAACATTACAGCCGCAAGGCTGATGCTCTTAAAGGAGCTTTTAAAAAATGCAGAGAGTTTTTGTAACAGACACGAAAAACAGAACATTGACGCCATGCAGACCGAAACGTGCAAGGGAATTGCTGAAACAGGGAAAAGCGGCGGTATTCCGCAGATTTCCGTTCACGATTATTCTGAAACACGAAGTGCCTGATGCCTCACCCATGCCGCTGAGAGTCAAAATTGATCCGGGAAGCAAAAAGACAGGGCTTGCGATTGTCAATGATATTTCAGGAGAAGTTGTTTTTGCAGCGGAGATAGAACATCGTGGTCAGAGAGTCAGAGACAGTCTGGAGAGCAGAAGGGCAATCAGACGATCACGAAGAAACCGGAATACCCGTTATCGCAAGCCGCGATTTATGAACCGTACCCGCAAAAAAGGATGGCTGCCGCCTTCATTGGAAAGCCGCATTGCCAATGTTGAAACATGGATTCGGCGTCTGATTAAAATATCTCCGATTCAGGCGATTTCTCAGGAACTTGTGCGGTTTGATACGCAGAAAATGGAAAACCCTGAAATTTCCGGCGTTGAATATCAGCAGGGAACGCTTGCCGGATATGAGTGCAGGGAATATCTGCTTGAAAAGTGGCGGCGGACATGCGCTTATTGCGGAAAGAAAGATGTTCCTTTGGAAATCGAACATATCAATCCGAGAAGCAGCGGCGGGTCTGACAGAATCAGCAATCTTACGCTGTCCTGCCGTTCATGTAATGAGAAAAAAGGCAATAAGCCCGTAGAGGATTTTCTGAAGAAAAAGCCGGAAGTGCTGAAAAAGATCAAAGCACAGGCAAAAGCTCCGTTAAAAGATGCGGCGGCGGTCAATGCTACCCGATGGGCGTTATTCGGAAGATTGAAATCATTCGGATGTCCGGTAGAAGCAGGAAGCGGCGGACTGACGAAATTCAACAGAATTCAGCGTTCATTATCGAAAACCCACTGGGCAGATGCCGCATGTGTGGGATTGAGTACTCCCGAAACTCTGAAGACAGACGGAATCGGATCATTGCAGATCAGAGCTATGGGATTCGGTACTCGGCAGATCTGCCAAACGGATAAATACGGATTTCCTATCAGACACAGAACCGGACAGAAGTCATTCTTCGGTTTTCAGACCGGTGATATGGTCAAAGCCTTTATTACAAAAGGAAAAAACGCGGGAATATATTCGGGACGAATCACCGTAAGAGCTTCAGGTATCTTTCACATGCCGGTTGAAGGCAGAACACGGTTGGAACTCTCTCATAAATACTGCAAGGTAATCCAAAAAGCAGACGGTTATCGTTATGCGGTATAAATCAAGCCTGTTATCCATTTCTGATACTCAGAAAGTCCTGCGTCTCTTTTGCTGATTCTGTGGCGGGGGTTGTTCGGTTTCTGTCTGAGGCTTCTCACCTTCAACCTGCGCCTTTTCCGTATCAGCCGGAGGCTTTGCTTTTTCAGCCCCTTCCTGAGTTTTTTTCTCCTGTTCTTTCTTCTTTTCCTCCGCCTGTTTTTCTTTTTCAAGAGCTTTTTCGGATTCTTCCCGCTGCTTCTGATCAAGCCATTGCTGATATGCCTGCGCCTGCGCTTCGTCTTCTTGGGCATTGTAAGGAACTTCACTGCTTTTTCGGTAATTGTCTTTGTCATCTGGCGGGGTGGTGCTGTAATGCTTAACGCCTTTCTCATCAGTCCACGAAAATATTTCCGCAAACGCCGATGAATCCGAAAATACCAATATCATCAGAATAACAAGAAGTTTACGCATGTTATATCCTCCTTCAAAGGGTATCGGTTTTAAACCGTGAATCCAGAATAATGACTTTGCCCCGATCTGTTTCAGAACGGATCAGCCTTCCTATGCCTTGTCTGAGCTTGATATGCGTGTCATAATGATAGCGATTCCAATATCCTTTCGCACTCAGGCTTTTTTTCCGCGCCATCTGAAGCGCGTCATAAGGCGATGGATACGGAATCCGGGTGATAACTACCTGTGTTAAAGTATCTCCTTTGAAATCAACACCATACCAAAAAGTATCCACGCCGAACAACACACTTTCTCTGATGTCTCTGAATTCTTCGCATAAATTGGCGGTCGGAGAACTGTTCTGCTGAATCAGCAGGGGATATGTCGTATTTTTGACAGACGCCTCCACGCGCTCTTTTACCGTATTCAAATCACTGTAACTTGAAAATAGCACCAGCGTTCTGCCCTTGTTTTTTCGGATCAGCTCCGGCAAAAGTTCTGTAACCGCATTAAGCCAGGCAGCTTTGTTGCCGAACGCGCCGCTGACTGCTTTATCATGAACGATAATTTCCATCGCATCTTTGGAAAACGGCGAATCAATAATGGCAAAACGAAACTCTTTCGGCAATGTTTCATCGTCAATTTCCGGAGATAACGGCTGATTCATGCCGCATATTTCTTTGAAATTATCAAAGCTTTCTTTATAGCACAGAGTCGCGGCAGTATAAACAACGCAGTCTTTTTTTTCATAAATATGACGCCGAATCGTGTCGCCGACCTCGACCTGCTGAGAAGTCAGTATCCAATTTTTGGCAAAGACCTGATACGAAATCACGGTATTGTGAGATTTGAAGCTTTCCTGAATGGTATTCAGCGCGTCAGCGTATTCGGTCAGTTGATTGATAGCACTTTTCATGCGCTCTGCTGTCCGTGACACAATTTTAAGCATCCGGCTCTCATCCGCATCTTTGATAAATTCCAATGATTTAACAATGTCTTTTAATGCAGATTTGAGATTATCTGATGCGTTGCTGATTGCGCCGTCTCTGAAAACAGGGTGAGAAGTTTCAAGTTCGCAGACCATTCCGGGCTGGGCATTGGGCGCAATGCTGCCTAGCATGGTTCTCAACTCAGCCATGCTTGTGCGGGCGATGCTGATTTTTGACAGAGCGTCTCTGATGCTTTGAACATGAGCGCCGGATGCTTTTTCCGAAATGCGGCTTGCCGCAGGATCAAGATAATCAAGCGTATCCGCGATTTCTGCTGAAAAAATTTCATCACCGAGCGCGTTTCTGACCGCATGTTCAAAATGATTGGCTTCATCAATCACATAATTTCTGAAAAGTCCGACCAGCAAGGGATCAGTATCCAGCAATGCCAATTTATGATGATTGGTGATAATCAGATTTGCCGATTGTGCTTCGGCGGTGATGACCTGAGCCGGACACAGAAAATGCCCGGCAGTACAGCCGGTTCTTGCCGATGTCGCACTGAATAACTGCCTGAAATACGGATTATTTAAATAAAATCGTATTTTTTCGCCCACCGAATCCCGGTCTGCATGGCGGAAATGAAACACAATATTGACAAAATATAACCATGACAGCAGCTTTTCGCCGGACATATCTTCTTCATACACATTATCCAACTTCTGGGCGCAGATATAGCCGGATTTTCCTTTGAGCAGGGTTACGGAAATATCGCGGTACAAATCCTTGAAAATTTCTTTGGTCAGGGCGAGTTCACGCTCAAAAATCTGCTCCTGAAGGCTTTTGGTGTAGGTGGAAATGGCAATTTTTGCTTTGGGATTGAGGCGCAGAAATTCCAGCACCGGAATGAGATAGCCTTGCGTTTTCCCAGTTCCGGTTCCGGCTTCGATGGTCAGAATTGCCGCGTCATTCAAGGCGTCTGCAACATGGCGGGCATATTCCGACTGCTCAGGACGAAATTTGTAGCCCCTGCCGGACTCTGCCATCTGCCGGAATATCTGATCAATCATTTCCGCCGAAACGGGTTTATGAGAAGTATCGCTTTCTTTTTTACGGGAAGCAGAAGCGGCTTTTTTCAGAAAAGTTTTCCATCTCCCGGTATCATGAATTGTGCAGGGATCAAACATTCCCCCGAAATACCGCTTGAAATTTTTGGCAATATGAACAAAGAATTTTCCGAACAACGTGTTACTTTTATTCAGATAATAGCGGATAGCAGGCGCGGATGGCGTGGTTTTGTCATTCAGACTCGTGCCGCAGATATGCCGGATCAGCGCGACCGACAGATACACGATTTCAGAGCTTGAAAATCTCATTTTATCGCGCTGTTTTTTAAAAAGATATTCCCACATTCGCTTGGGGGTGAACGACTCCATAAAGGGCAGAAAAAACTCGGCGGCAAATCCGAGATCAATCACACGGCGATGTCCGCAAAATTTCTGTACCGCATTGATATTGCCCCGATTATCTGAAACAAGGATAAATTGATGTCCCTGAAGAAATGTCTCAAGCTCAGATTGAACCTGATCAACTTTAGGAGCGGAAAGAACCGCATCTTTGGAAAGATTGGAATAATATCGCTCTCTTGCGCTGAAATGCGCGTAACGCACCAATGAAGAAAATTCCTGTCCTGACGCATCCGGGCGGATAATGGTGGCGGAAATCGCATAAATCCGATTTTCCCGATCTTTTTTTATACCGCTGTGCGCGCAAACTACCGCCAAATCTTCAATGTCGTTGTCATAAGACTTCAGCATCATCGCTGCTCTTCTGAAATATTCCCGTCTGAATCTTTTAACAATATCGTGATTTTCTGCTCAGTCTCATCCAAAAGCTGAGAGCAGAACTTGGAAAGCCGGATGCCTTCTTCAAATTTTCTGATCGCCTGCTCAAGCGGCAAATCTCCGGATTCAATTTCTTTGACAATATCTTCCAAATTTTTCAAGGCTTTTTCATAAGTTTGTTTTGCCATGATGATTTTCCTTCCACCCTGCACCGCAGTGCGCCCTTTTCAAGCAGAATTTCAATTTCCCCGCCAATCTCCACCGCATCCGAATCTTTGACAATCACCGCTTTCGGAACTGTTCGGACAATGCCGTATCCGCGTGATAGTACCGTAAAAACGCTTAAAATGTTCAATCTGTCAGTTTTCCATAACAATCGCTCGCGCTGCTGCTGAAGTTCTTTGTTCATCTGAAAAATCAGCCGTTCTGTAATCTCATCAAGCTTGAGGCGCAGCATCTGAATATTCTTTTTGGGATGAATCAGCCGTTTTGACATATCGCTCAATATATGGCGATAGCGTTCAATCTGAGCGTAAATCCGATGTTTCAACGCGCTCTCAAGTTCCGAAATTCTGCGCTTCAGTTCATCTTTAAGCGGCACCACAAGCTCTGCGGCAGCCGAAGGTGTCGGCGCGCGCATATCTGCCGCAAAATCTGCAATGGTAAAATCTGTTTCATGCCCCACCGCTGAAATCATGGGAATTTTTGAAGCAAAGATGGCTCTGGACACCATTTCCGTATTGAACGCGCTCAAATCTTCCAAAGACCCGCCGCCTCTGGCTAAAATCGCCACATCCGCATCTGCCCGAAGATTCATCAATTGAATTGCTGAGACAATCTCCTGCGCCGCGCCTTCTCCCTGAACTCTGACCGGAAATATTTCAATATGCACATTGGCAAAGCGGCGGCTGACAATATTGATGATGTCGTGAATCACTGCGCCGGTAGGAGATGTAATCACAGCAATCTTTTTGGGCAGAAACGGAATCGGCTTTTTATGTTCTTCATCAAACAGACCTTCGGCACTCAGGCGGGCTTTCAGTTGCTCAAAAGAGGCTTGCAGCGCGCCAAGTCCTTTGGGTTCCAAATATTCAAAAATAACCTGATATGTGCCTCTGGGTTCATACAGACTGAGTCTGCCCAGCCCCGTCACCGTCATGCCGTCTTCAGGCATGAATTTCAGGCTGCGGTTCTGCCCCCGGAACATCATCGCGCTGATTTGCGATAATTCATCTTTCAAGGTGAAATAAAAATGTCCGGATGCCGGAATGCGGAAATTGGAAATCTCGCCGCAGACCCAGATAAACGGGAATCGGTTTTCCAAAATTTCCTTAATATCAGCACTAAGCTGTGAAATCGTATATATTTTCTGTGAGGCGTCCGTCATAGTTTTATTTCAATTTTTCTTTGATATAATGCCCGATCAGTTCCAAAAGCCCCTGATACACGGACAATGTGATTCCGATTAAAAACAGCGCGGCTAAAACTTTTGATAAATCGCTCTGATACAACGCGACCCGGATACTATACCCGATTCCTTCATTTGCTGCAATAAATTCGGCAACAATTGTGCCTGCCATTGCCAGCGTTGCGCTGCCTGAAATCACCGTAGTCAGCTTGCTTAAGTTTTCATACGCCCGGATTCTGATTTCAAGCTGCCAGCGCATCCGCCCGGTAACTCGGTAAAAATGTTCAATATCATCAATCGGTTCTGACATAATGCCCAGCACGGATAAGAGCAGCGGAAAATAACAAATCATGGCGGCAATCAGAAGCCGGGAGACAAATCCGTCTCCGAGCAGGATAAAGATTATCGGCGCAATCGCAACAATCGGATATGCCTGAATATTATAAGCCGCCACTTTGACAAACGAGCCGAACCACGAGGTCTGCCGCCCCAAAATTCCCACAAAAAATGCCATGCAGATTGACGCAATCTGTCCGATAACAGAGACCGAAAGCGTATTCATCACATCGCCGAAATAGTTTCTGAATACTTCGCCGAATATCCGCCAAATCTCTATGGGACCAGGAATCACGTAATCGGATAGCCTCAGCCCGTATTTGAGCAGAAGTAAAAAGGCAATTCCCAAAGCGTAGATAATGAGAAACTGATATATCCGTCTAAACAGAAGCATTCATAATCTCCAGCATGGTTTTATCCAGCACGGATTGATTTAAGGCTTGTCCGGCTCTCAGATTTTGTCCCCGAACCATAAGCGGGCTTTTTTCATGCCCCCGGAAGACCAGAATGTCTTTGCAGAATTTCGAGACTTCGATCACGTTGTGCGAAATATATAAAAACAGCGTTTCAGGAAAGATTTCTTTGATTTTGAGAATAATGGTTTCTCTGGTCTGCTCATCCACATTGGCAAGGCTTTCATCCATAATCAGCAGATCAAAGCCTTCAAGCAGATAGCGAAGCAGATTGACGCGGTTTTTCTGTCCCATAGACAACTGAGAAAATCGGAGGTGAATGCAGTTTTCAAGCCCGAATACGTTAATCAGCTCGTCTTTTAAGCGTTTCTGAGCGGGCGGAATATTTTGCTCTATGTGCGTTCCTACGCCGGACCAGCCCGGCAGGCGTTCAAGATTGTAAGAATATGCAATGCGGGCAATGCCTTGGCTGCTGATTTCTCCTGAAAAGTTTTTGATTTCTCCGGAGATGATTCGGGCAAACGAGGTTTTCCCCACGCCCGAAGGTCCGAAAAGCGCGTTGAATCCCGGCTCTGAAATCTGATAGGAAAGATTTCTGAACACATCATTTTCAGCATTCGGGTATCTGAAGCTGATATTATGGCAAAAAAGACGCATGAGTGAGTTTTCTGCGGATAAAGCTGATAAACGCCTCAGCCAGCGGAGACGGACTTCGCTGTTTGGGAGTTGTCAGATAAAAACTTCGTTTGAGATTCAAGCCTTTAATTGAGATGGCTTTTAATGCGCCGGAGGCTATTTCTTCGGATACCGCAATGACGGAAAGAATGGACACGCCTAACCGGGCTTTGATTCCCTGAACCACCGCCTCAGTGCTGCCCATTTCAGCCACAATCTTAAAATCATCCATATCATAGCCCGCGCTGCGAATACTTTCTTTAAGCGATTTGAGCGTACCTGAGCCTTGTTCTCTCATAATAAACGGCGCTGTCATCAGCATTTCCGAACTGACAGATTCTTCTGATGCCCAGGGATGATCCGCCCATACCACCAGCCGCAGTTCATCATCTGCAAGCATTTCCTGAACAACTTTTCTATCGCCGGTTTTAGCGCCCACCACGCCCAATTCCGATACGCCGGAAATAATATCATTGATGATTTTTTCCGTGTCTCCGATATATAAAGAAATGGTTACATCGGGATATTCTCTGATAAATTGGCTGATCATGCGGGGCAGAAGATACGCGCCCGGAATCGTGCTGCCGCCGATAATCAGGCGTCCCCGGATTTCTCCCTGAAATTCGGCGACCGCTGTTTCTGTTTCATCGCGCAAAGCAAGTATCTTGCGGGCATACGCATACAGAATCTGACCTGCTTTTGTGGTATGCGCTTCTCGTGATGAGCGGTCAATCAGGCGGGTTTTGAAATGTGCTTCCAATTCCTGAATATGTGTGCTGACCGTCGGCTGAGACAAGCGGACGGCTTTTGCCGCTTTTGAGAAGCTTCTGAGTTCAACCACTTTGCAGAATATGTGTAACTGCCATAAATCCATAATGATATTACCGGGTAAATCCGAATTTTTCATTGAGTTTCTGGTGAACTATCGGCGGCACCATATCTGAAATATCGCCTCCGAAGCGGGATGCTTCCTTGATAA
This sequence comes from Desulfonema limicola, assembly GCA_020718925.1. Lineage (GTDB taxonomy): Bacteria > Desulfobacterota > Desulfobacteria > Desulfobacterales > DYRC01 > DYRC01. Next base: position 29,693 of record DYRC01000003.1, on the reverse strand, counting down.
TCGAAGAGCTGGTAAATATCCAGCGCAAGCCTGTCATTAAAAATACCGTCTGAATTTCACGGTTCAGTCGGCGGTTCATCAGTGCCATCTGAAATTCAAATTCAAAATCCGATACTGCCCGCATTCCGCGCAGAATAGCGTGCGCCTTGCGTTGAACCACATAATCCACCAGCAGCCCGTTAAAGCTGTCAATTTCCGCATTCGGGAATTTCTCAATGCTTGTTCTGAGCATCTCCAGCCGCTCACTCACATTAAAGAGCGTGGTTTTTGCCGGATTATGCAGAATGGTTACGATGATTTTATCGAAAATTTTGAGTCCTCTTTCGACAATATCCAAATGTCCGTTGGTTACCGGATCAAAAGACCCCGGATATATTGCAATTCGTTCCATGAGTTTGAAAGTTCCTTATGTTTTTCAGAGTTCATACCATACAGGACTTAAAAGGATTCAAGCAGCTTTTATGACACTCCGCCCTCAACTGTCAAGAAGAAAGCGGTTATTAACAGGATAAAGCTTTTAAATCAGGTTGCTCAACACTGCCCTTTAAAATTCCTTGACATGATTACAATTTAATATTAATTTTAAGAATTATTCACAAAATTCATCAGCGAGAGTGGCGGAATTGGCAGACGCACCGGACTTAGGATCCGGCTCCGGCGACGGAATGGGAGTTCAAGTCTCCCCTTTCGCACCACCAGAATCACCATGATGCCTGAAGATAAGAGCAGCTTCAGGCATCTGATTTATTCAGAAAGGACCCTCAATGCAAGTCAGTGTGGAAGATGTCAGCAGTGTAAAAAAAATCCTGCATATTGAAATTCCTGAGCAAGATGTTACGCGCGAAATAGAGACCGCGTACTCGGACATGAAACAGAACGCCAAAATCAAGGGATTTCGTCCGGGTAAAGTGCCTCGTTCTGTGTTGGAGCGGATGTTCAAAAAAGATGTGAACGCGGATATATCCTCAAAACTGATTCAGGAATCTCTTACCAATGCGATTATTGAAAAAGGCTTGAAAGTTATCGGCAGTCCGCAGATCAATCCTCCGGAATTGGAATCTCAGAAACCTTACGCGTACAGCGCGACCGTTGAAGTCAGCCCGGATTTGGAAGAGATTGATTTCAAGGGATTGCCGCTTAAAAAGGCGGTTTATCAGGTTAAAGATGAAGAACTTGAGCTTCAGCTTAAAATGCTTCAGCGTAATCTGGCAAAACAGGAGCCGATAACCGAGCAGCGTCCGATTGCAGATGGCGATCTGGCAATGATAGATTATGAAGGCTTTCAGGACGGAAAAATGCTGCCGGAAGTTCAGAAAACCGATAATTACATCATGAAACTCGGCGTGGGCGCAATCACCCAGACGCTTGATGAGCAGGTTGTCGGGATGACGCCCGGACAATGTAAGGACATCACGATTACATTTCCCGATGAGTATAAAAATCCCGCATTATCCGGGAAAACCGTTGATTTCAAAGTAACGCTCAAAGAAATCAGAAAAGAAATTCTTCCTGAAATAGATGATGATTTTGCAAAGCAGTTCGGCAAGTATCAGACTTTGGAAGAATTGAAAGCTGATATTCTCAGGGATTTGAATCACCGATATGAAAAGCGGGCAGATCAGGATATTCAGGAGCAGATTTTTCAGACGCTGATTGAAAGACAGAGTTTTGAAGTGCCTGAAGTAATGATTAACTATGAATTGGACGGCATTCTGGCGGAGATTGAAGGGACATTTCAGTATCACAACACCTCAGCCGAACAGTTGGGCTTGACGCGGGAGCATCTGAGTGAAAAATATCATGATCTTGCTGTAAAACAGGTGAAACGACATCTGATTCTCTCAAAAATCATTGAGCAGGAAAAATTTGAGTTGTCAGATGAAGAGATGCAGGTCGCTTATCAGGATATGGCGCAGACCTTCGGGCAGCCGGTGGATCATATTCGGGATTATTATCGGGAAAACAAAGATAAACTCGAATATCTCAAACATACGCTGCTTGAAAAACGCGCTATCAGACTAATCATCGAGCATGGAAAAATTGACGAATTTAAGCCCGATGCCAATGAAGAAAAGCAGGAATAAGGAGAAGAACTGTGCCGGTCATACCTATTGTAATCGAACAAAGCAGCAGGGGCGAGCGTGCCTATGATATTTATTCGCGGCTTCTTAAAGACAGAATCATTTTTCTGGGAACGCCCATAGATGACTATGTTGCAAATCTGCTGATTGCCCAACTGTTGTTTCTGGAATCCGAAGATCCGGAAAAAGACATCAATATATATATCAATTCTCCGGGCGGCAGTGTTACCGCAGGGCTTGCAATATATGACACCATGCAGTATATCAAGCCGGATATCACCACCTTGTGCATCGGTCAGGCAGCGAGCATGGGCGCAATATTGCTTGCGGCAGGAACCAAAGGCAAACGCTATTCCCTGCCCCATTCCCGGATTATGATTCATCAGCCGATGGGCGGCTCTTACGGGCAGGCGTCTGATATTGCGATTCAGGCAAAAGAAATTCTTCGGATGAGAGAGTCGCTGAATAAGATTCTGGCGGATCATACCTCTCAGAGTCTGGAGCAGATTCAGACAGATACGGATCGTGATTTTTTTATGTCCGGCGAAGATGCCAGACAGTACGGACTTGTGGATCACGTCATGGCAAACCGCGACGATCTTGAAAAAATCGTTCAGGCGGAGGCTTAGATGTCCAAAAAAAAAGATGAAATTGACAATCTCTACTGCTCGTTCTGCGGCAAAAACCAGAATGACGTCAAAAAACTGATTGCAGGTCCTGCGGTATATATCTGCGATGAGTGCATTCAGTTGTGCGGCGAGATTATTACCGAAGAAAACGGAAAAGACGCTTCCGGTGCGGAAGTCAACATTATTCCCAGAGAAATCAAGACAATGCTCGATGATTATGTGATCGAGCAGGAATATGCCAAAAAAGTGCTTTCCGTAGCCGTGTATAATCATTACAAGCGGTTGGATTCCAAACTCAACACCTCTCCGGCAGGCGTGGAACTTCAGAAAAGCAATATTCTGCTCATCGGTCCTACGGGATCGGGAAAAACGCTGCTTGCCCAGACCCTTGCGCGGTTTCTCAATGTGCCGTTCACCATTGCTGACGCCACCACGCTGACCGAAGCCGGTTATGTGGGCGAGGATGTGGAAAATATCATTCTGGCATTGCTTCAGAACGCGGATTATGATGCTGAAAAGGCGCAGCGGGGCATTGTCTATATTGATGAAATTGACAAGATTGCCTCAAGAGGCGATAATCCCTCCATTACCCGCGATGTGTCCGGCGAAGGCGTTCAGCAGGCTTTGCTGAAAATCATTGAAGGAACTCATGCAAGCGTCCCGCCCAAAGGCGGCAGAAAGCATCCCCAGCAGGATTTTATCAAGGTGGACACCAGCAATATTCTGTTTATCTGCGGCGGAACCTTCAACCATCTGGATAAAATCATTCAGCGCCGTCTGGGGGATAAGGTCATGGGCTTTGGCGCAAAGGTGATCAAGCCTGAAGAAAAAACAATGGGTGAAATTTTAAGACAGGTTCAGCCCGAAGACCTTATCCGATTCGGTCTGATTCCCGAATTTCTGGGGCGTCTGCCGGTGGTTGCCACCTTGGATGAACTGACCGAATCAACGCTGATCCGCATTCTGAAAGAACCCAAAAACGCCTTGGTCAAGCAGTTTCAGCGGCTTTTTGAAATGGAAGGCGTGAATCTGAGATTTACGGACAGCGCGCTCTTAGCTGCTGCCAAAGAGGCGTTGAAGCGCAAATCCGGTGCAAGAGGACTGCGGGCGGTGTTGGAAACCGCCATGCTTGATATTATGTATGATCTTCCTTCTTTGGAAAATGTGAAAGAATGTGTTATCGGCGAAGATGTGATTGTGAACAAAGAAGAGCCGATTCTGTTATATGAACAAGTTAAAAAGCAAGCATAAAGGATTGAGATAATGGCACGCTTTACCCTGCCCTTGCTGCCGCTCAGGGACATTGTTGTTTTTCCTCACATGGTAGCGCCGCTGTTTGTCGGGCGTCCGAGATCGGTCAAGGCGCTTGCAACCGCCATGAATAACGATAAGCATGTTTTTCTTGCCACGCAGAAAAGCGCAGGCGTTGACGAACCACAGGAAAAAGATGTCAGCGCGGTCGGTACTATCGGCACGGTGCTTCAACTGCTCAGACTTCCCGACGGAACAGTAAAGGCGTTGGTGGAAGGAAAAGCCCGCGGCAGGATTGTCGGATTTATCCCGAACCGCGAGTTCTTTCATGCGGAAATCGAATTGCTGAGGGAACCTGAAACATTGCCGTCAGAGTCCATCGCCATATCCCGATCCGTGTTGGAAGCACTGGAAGAATATGCAAAAGTCAACAAAAATCTGTCCAAAGAACTGATGAACAACCTGACTGCGATGTCAAATCCATCGCAATTGTCAGATGCGGTGTGCGCGCATTTCGGATTCAAGCTTGAAGACAAGCAGCGATTGCTTGAAACCTTATCTCCGGCGGAACGGCTGACGGAACTTGTCAGCATGATCCGTATGGAAATCGAAGTGTTTCAGGTGGATCAGCGCGTCAAAGTCCGGGTCAAAGAGCAGATGGATAAGGCGCAGAAAAATTATTATCTGTCTGAGCAGATCCGGGCGATCAAAAAGGAAATGGGGGCAGAGGAAGAAAGCGTTGACGAGAACAAAGAACTTGAAAAACGCATTCGGCGCAAGCGCATGTCAAAAGAGGCGGTTCACAAAGTTCACCATGAGATGAAAAAACTCAAACTGATGCCGCCTATGTCCGCAGAGTCAACCGTTGTCCGCAATTATATTGACTGGATCATCACCCTGCCGTGGTTTGAAAAAAGCAAGGTTCATGATGATATTGAAATTGCTGAAAAAATTCTTAACGAAGACCATTACGGATTGGAAAAACCTAAAGAGCGGATTCTGGAATATCTGGCAGTTCAGGGATTGACCAAAAAAGTGCGGGGACCGATTCTGTGTCTGGTAGGTCCGCCGGGTGTGGGCAAAACTTCTATTGCCAAATCTGTAGCGAGAGCTACGGGCAGAAAATTCGTGCGGATTTCTCTGGGCGGAGTTCGGGATGAGGCGGAAATCCGGGGACATCGGCGCACTTATATCGGCGCTATGCCGGGCAAGATTATTCAATCCTTGAAAAAAGCAGGTGTGAATAATCCGGTGTTCTGTTTGGATGAAGTGGATAAGATGAGCATGGATTTCAGAGGCGATCCGTCTGCCGCGCTCTTAGAAGTGCTTGATCCTGAGCAGAATATCGCATTCAATGATCACTATATGGACATGGATTATGATCTGAGTGATATTTTGTTCATTACCACTGCTAACACTCTGGATATTCCGCTTCCGTTACAGGACAGAATGGAAGTGATTCGTCTGTCCGGCTATACCGAATATGAGAAATATCACATTGCTAAAAAGTTCCTTATTCCTAAGCAGATTACGCAGAACGGGCTTCAGGACGTAAATATCACGTTTTCCAAAGGCTCCATTTATAAGGTCATTCAAAATTATACCCGCGAAGCCGGCGTGAGAAACTTGGAGCGCGAAATTTCTTCAATATGCCGGAAGGTGGCGCGGGAAGCTTTGAAAGACAGGCAAAAAGGTACGCCGAAACCTTTTCCGATTAGTGAGAAAACAGCGCAGAAGCATCTGGGACCGATTCAGTTCAGGCATGGGCAGATTGAGCAAAAAGATCAGATTGGGCTGGTTACCGGGCTGGCGTGGACTCAGGTCGGCGGAGAGTTGTTGAGCATTGAAACGCTGATTATGCCCGGCAAGGGAACGCTGATGGTTACCGGCAAATTGGGCGAGGTGATGAAAGAATCCGCGCAGGCTGCGGTGAGCTATGTCCGATCCCGCTCTGACGCGCTCAAAATTGACAGGGATTTTCATAAAGAATATGACATTCACATCCATGTTCCGGAAGGCGCGATTCCTAAAGACGGTCCATCTGCGGGAATCACCATGTGTACCTCCATTGTATCTGCCATCAGCAAAAGACCGGTGCGCCGGGATATTGCCATGACCGGCGAAATTACGCTCAGAGGCAGGGTTTTACCTATTGGGGGGTTGAAAGAGAAAATTTTAGCCGCGCATCGGGGCGGAATCAAAAAAGTTCTCATTCCCAAAGAAAATGAGAAGGATTTGAAAGATATTCCGGTCATGATTTCAAAGCAGATTGAAATTACGATGGTGGAACACATGGACGAAGTGTTGTCCTACGCGCTGATTGTGGAAAAAGACCAAAGCCTGTTTCAGAAAAATGACATGCCGGCAGAGATACTTTCGATAAAAGAAGAGCGGATTGAGTCGAGAGTTCCTCTGAACTGATAAGCTTGTTGAATTTTAACCCCGAAGGGGTGTGATGATTATAGAAATCCGTAATTTCAAAATGATCGGAAACCCCGAAGGGTGAAATATGTATATCATCCCTTCGGGATTCTGTTCCGCACCCTGCATATTCTCTATAATCATATCAATCCTTCGGATTTGAAAATTTCGGCGTTCTCAGACACACCGGAAGGTGCGCTGAAAGAGATTGCCACAGCATGGGAAGGCATCAAAGAAAGCTCTCGCCTTTCCCCTCCGTTGTATAATTTTTGCCTGTCTGACATTATTTTTATGGCATTTTTTCGGAAAGATAAAAAAAATCATTGACAAAGTTGAAAATACAGGGTATCGCAAAAATCAGATTATAAGCCGTGAGGTTAAGAATGGATGCGGAAAAGAAAAGAAGTCTGGAAGAAAAACTGAAGGAAATGTTTGAAAACAGTTTCAGGTGTCAGGAAAAAGAATCAACCCCCTCACAACCCGGTCTTTGCACCGTGATTCGCCGTAGAAAAGGCGAGCAGGAAAAGCGAATCTGTGTCTTAAAACAGGGATAGCAAAAAAAAAATCAAATTTTCTTTTTGGCTTCAAAGCGACAGGTACGTCCTCCCATAGCCCAGCAGTCTGTCTCTTTTACGTCAAAGGCTTTCCCGGTATATGCTTCCAAAACGCCGGCAATAAAGCCTTCGTCATAGTCGCAGACCGTCTCGTCGCTTAAGGGAAGTCCTGAACAGTCAAGGTCTTCGTCAACGGTAATCGTCAGATTTAACCGCTCAAGGTCGGCTTTTTCCACCTTGAAAATACCGATGCGAAGGTCTTTAAGGACTTTTTGTATCTGTGCGACAAATTCGTTGAAGTCAACATCTGTCTTTAAGACATTTTTGCAAAATTCTGTTCCGGCAAGCTTTCCGGCTTCATAGAAAATTTCTCCGGCAGTTACCGGATCAAATCGGCGGATAAGCACATCCCGGAGCGTGTATTGCATCAGACGATACACGGTTACCGAGGTCATGTCTCCCAGATTGGGTCTGCCCAGTTGAATATCTCCCATATCAGCCCATGAAAACGTACATTCGTCTCTGTCTTCTTTGAACATAACTACCTCCCGTTTGCACGAATATCGGAAATTTTTATTCCGTATTTTTTGATTTTATAATGAATGGCTCTGCGGCTGATTCCCAAGAGATCCGCCGCATCTTTCTGAACGCCGCCGGACTCGCGCAATGCCCGGACGATGGTGTCGCGCTCACTGTCATCCAAAGAAAAAGGATTTTCCGGTGATTTCGGATTTTCAGAAATTCTGGCGAGTTGCAGGTCTTCTGAGCGCAAAACTCCGTTCTGAGATAACACGATGCCGCCTTCCAGCGCGTTTTTAAGTTCTCTGACATTGCCGGGCCAGCGATAGCGGCATAAATACTCAATGGTTTCAGGCAGCAGTTTTATCGGCGCAATGCCTTTGCTCTTGCAGAATGCTTCGGCAAAATTCTGAGCAAATGCCGGAATATCTTCTTTTCTTTCCCGAAGAGGCGGAATGGTCAGCGAAACCACGCGCAGCCGATAATACAAATCTTCTCTGAAATTTCCCTCCCTGATCTCATCTGCCAGATTGGAATTGGTCGCGGCAATCACCCGGCAGTCCACCGATATTTCACGAATATCGCCGATTCTGCGGATTTTGCGGTCTTCCAAAAATCTCAGCAGACGAACCTGCATTTCAGATGAAATATTGCCGATTTCATCCAAAAACAAGGTTCCGGTATGCGCGGCTTCCATCAATCCTTTTTTATCGCGGATGGCATGGGTAAAAGAGCCTTTGACATGCCCGAACAGCTCGCTTTCCAAAAGCCCCGTCGGTGTTGAGCCGCAATCCACCACCACAAACGGATAGTCTTTTCGCACTCCCTGATCATGAATCAGTCGGGCTACCCGCTCTTTTCCGACCCCGCTTTCTCCCAGAACCAACACATTCACATCACTGGCTGCCACGCGCTCAATCATTTCATAAAGTTCTTTCATGGCACGGCTTTGCCCCAGATAAAATCCGTGACCTGTTGAAACGGTCTTTTTGGGAATCGCGTTGGCTTTGAGAACATCCTGAACTTTTTTAATCAGTTCCCGTCCGTCAAAGGGCTTGGTGAAATATTCCACAGCCCCGGCTTTGACCGCTCGGACTGCATCGGGAATTGTCCCGTAAGCTGTCAGAAAAATGACCGGCAGACCGGGGTGCAGTGAATGAACCTCCGTCAGCAGGCTCATTCCGCTCATATCCGGCATTTTCATATCAGAGATCATCAGATCAGGATGATGCGTTTTTAAGAGATTCAACGCCTCTTTAGGACTTGCTGCTTTTAAGACGCAGAATCCGGCAGATGAGAGCCGGGCTTCCAGCACCTCCAGAATATGCAGATCATCATCTACGATCAGAATAGTTTGTTGATGTGTCAACGCTGACTCCTTTACGGCACAATTTCTTTCTTTTTTTCCTGAATTTTCCGATGAATGGCTTCCAGCGAATTGATCTGATCTTTAAGCTGTTGAATATCTTTTTTCATTTTGGCATTGGATGTTTTCAGGGTCTGAATTTCTTTCTCTCTGGTTTTGAGAAGTCCGGAACATAAGCCGGAGCGGGGTTCTTTCTGCGTGTTATCGGGTTTTGAAGACTCGATCATATTCGGCAGTTCCGGCGAGGATTCTTCTGCTTCCTCATCAATATCCTCCTCTTCCGCGTCATTTTCATCTGGTTCGGAACAGGATTCCGGGAGTGTCGGAAATATTTTATGAAACAACGGAGCGAGCATACGGGGGTCTTCCGCGCCTAGTTTAGTGCCTCGGATATGGCTCCAATTTTCCCACAGCACGACAGCATCGCCAAATTCTTCCTGACTCTGAGCCGACAGCAGCCGGGTACAGACAAGTCCGTACAATGCCTTGCGCTGAACAGACTCATCCGAAGAACTTTTGCTTAACGCCTCAAAAATTTCAGATGCTTTTTCAAATTCACCGGCTTCATAATTCCCGATACCTGCGTTCAGCATGTTTGATTCAGCTTCATAAGTCAGGCTTTTTTGAGCAAGCTTTTGGAGAGAATTTTCATAACTACAGCCGATCATCAGAAAACACAATCCGCTGATTATCCATATTTTGAATATATTCATACGTTTTCTTTTTTACCCTTTGCTTTCAGATGCCTTACAACATAAACATAACATAACAGAAGCGATGTTGTAAGTCAATCAGGGGATTGCGCCCCGTTTTCCCTGCCATGAATCGCGCTTTTCCAATGTTTCCTGAATTAAGGAAAGCGTTTGCGCCTTTTTCAACGCCCACTGAGGCGCAACCAGTTCTTCCGGGTGCGGATCTCCGGTCAATCGCTGAATCACCATATTTTCAGGCAATCGCTCCAGCACATCACAAACCAGTTCAACATATTCGGACTGCTCAAGGCAACGATATTTTTCCTCCTGATACAGCGTTTCCATCGGCGTTCCTTTGACAACATACAGCAGATGAAGCTTTACGCCGTCAATTTCCGATTCGGCAACCCTCTGCGCGGTGTCAAGCATATCCGCCTTTGTTTCTCCCGGAAGCCCTAAAATGACATGGGCGCAAATCCTGATATTTCTATGTTTTGTTGCCTTTACAGCGTGTTGAAAGCAGGCAAAATCATGTCCCCGATTGAGCATGACAAGGGTTTTGTCATGGGCAGATTGCAGCCCGTACTCAATCCAAATCAGATAATTTCTGCTGTAAGATTCAAGCAGCGATAACACGGCTTCATTTACGCAATCAGGTCTTGTGCCGATACAAAGCCCGACAACGCCTTCTACGGACAACGCGGCGTCATACAGTTCTTTCAGTTTTTCAATATTCGCATAAGTATTTGAAAAAGATTGAAAATATGCTAAGAACTTATTTGCTTTGTATCTCCGAGATAGAAATAGTCTGCCATCTTCCAATTGCTGCTTTACAGATAATCCTTTGGCAGACGCGCCGGTTCCTGAACCTTTGGCATTACAGTAGATACAGCCGCCGGTCGAAATTGTTCCGTCCCGATTGGGGCAGTTCAGTCCGGCATCCACCGTGATTTTCTGCACCCGACATCCGAAAATTTCTCTTAAATAGCCGTTAAAATCCCGGTATCGTTTTTGTTTCATGATGCTCTGATTTTAACAGTGATGTAATAGCCGCGTGAGCCGCGCTGCAACAAAAGCACCAGCGAAGATTTCTGGCGGTAGCGATACAGGGCAGTTTCAAAATCTTTCACGGTTGCGACACCCAATTCATCAACCTGCCGAATCACGTCTCCGGGTCTGGCGCCGACCTGTGCAAGATAGGAATCCGTGCGGATTTCTTTAATCATCACGCCTTCAGCATCAGAATCATTCACCCGGACGCCCAGCAGTTTCCAGCCCAAATCTTCGCTGATAGTTCCCGGAGCGGCATATCGGTCTGTCATTTCGCCATGCCGAACCAGTTCTGCTACGATTTTTTTGGCTTTACTGATAGGAATGGCAAATCCGATGCCCTGAGCTTTGGCGTAAATCGCCGTGTTTATGCCGATAAGCTCGCCTTTGATATTGAGCAGAGGTCCACCGCTGTTGCCCGGATTGATGGAGGCATCGGTCTGAATAAAATCGTGAAACACATGCTGATCCGAGCGGATGCTGCGTCCTATCGCGCTGATAACGCCGGTGGTTACGGTGTTGGAAAATCCGAAGGGATTACCGATGGCAAATACGGTTTCGCCAATCATCAGATCGTCTGAATTGCCCATCTCCAGCGCGGGAAGAGGCGAAGGAGAAGAAATTCTCAGTATTGCCAAATCCGTATCCGGGTCAGCGCCGACCACTCTGGCTTGAAATTCGCGGGTATCGTTTAAAATCACTTTGATAATGCCGCCTTTGGAAATGACGTGCGCGTTTGTCAGAATCAGCCCGCGCTTTCCGTCAATAATCACGCCCGATCCCAGACTGGTTCCTTTATATTGACTTTTGGGCAGAGGCTCCAAGAAATCCTTGAAAAACAAATCGAAAAACGGGTCTAATTTTCCGAAAGGACTTGCCTGCGCGGTGTATTCGGTATTGATGTTGACCACCGATGGACTGACTTTTCTCACCGCTCTCACCACCGGAGTTTCCCGTTCATAATCTGCGGCAAAACAATACGTTGCGGATAGCATTGCGGCTATGACCAGAATCATTTTTTTTATAAACATCGGTTATGTGTCTCCTCGCGTTTTCTGACAAGATTATCCGACTCTTTATGAAAAACAGTATATCATAATCCGTATGATTAAAAAAGCCTCTGAACAGATTTCAGGGATAAATTCCGATCTTCATAAGCAAAAAAGTCTTGACAACAGATAACAAAGCAGGTTATTAGGAAGACGAAATCATATTAGATTGCTTTAACAAAAGGATAATGGAATGATAAGCGATCATGCGGCAGAGAAGCCTCTTACATCTGTGATGGAAGATTACCTTGAAGCGATTTATGACCTTGACAGAGATCAGAAGATTGTGCGGGTCAGGGATATTGCCAAAAGGATGGAGGTCAGGATGCCCTCTGTTACCAGTATGCTCAAAACATTGAATGAGCGGAAGTTGGTTCACTATGAAAAATACGAATATGTGGAACTGACGGAGCATGGCGCTGACATCGGCAGAGAAATGCGGAGACGCCATGAGCTTATCCGAAAGTTTCTGACTGAAATCCTGCAAATTGATTTCAGAACCGCAGATGAAGACGCGTGCAGGATAGAACATACGCTCAGTCCGTCAACGCTGGACAGCCTTACGGATTTCATTGAATTTATACAGACATGTCCGATGGGCGGAGATCGTCTCAATCATTTTGAAGAATATAGAAGCCGAAAATCGGAGAAAACCGATTAAACACATAAATTATATTTTTTTTGTTTTAAAAGTTAGATATATCAAATATTAATAGGAGAGATTAATATGGAGTCGGACAAAAACGATCTGATGCTCAGAACTGTTCATGAGAGCATTCATTCGTTGTATCAGGATATTGAAAAACATCGTTGTGTGATAGCTTCCATTTTGGAGAGGCAATCCGGTGAACACGGTTTTGGAAATCACCCGGTTTTATGTTCTCGTGAACTCAGACTGAAAACAGCGATCAGAGACGCCATCGAAGTATTGGATGAAAGCAGAAAAGCATTCAAATCCAAGCGGCTTGAGGTATTACGCAGACAACTTACTCAGGCGTTGATTGAATCTGAATAAATTTATTGAATAGTTTGGGATGTCTTACGGTTTCCGGCTGAATCAGCGCGGAAAAAGTGAAGGCGTAACTCGATACGGATAAATCCGTCTTGGGCTGCGCCTTTTTTATTTGAAAGGAGGTATTCATGCAAAATTCAGGCAAAATGCTGCCGGATTTCACTGAAATTACGGCACAGAGCGATCACTCCGCCCGTTTGAAGTTTTGGGAGACAGATGATTTTTTCTCATGCCCGATAGCAGGGATATGTCTTAGCGTATCCGAACAAAAGCAACTACTTAAAAAATCAGGGCTTTCTTTGAAAAAAACAAGTCTTTTCGAGATGCACGAAATTCTGGTTGCCAGTTCAAAAAGTGAAAATCGTTTATCCCGGAAAATTGACAGCCTGCTTGTCCGTAAATTTTCCCGCGAATCGGAATTATTTGCAGCCATGACAGAAGCAGAATTGGCAGCGCAGTGGCAGATCTGTTTCAAAGCCGGAGAATATATCGGAATATTCTGGTATCTTGCCTCCCGCCGCAATCTGTCAAAAGAATTCCGCCGGGAAGTGTTCGGGGATATTCACATGTCCATGCACAGAAACAGCGAAGAGCGGGCGGATATGCTCAGACGCACCGATCTGATGCAGGAACAAAGCCGCAAAGCTGCGGAGAAAGCAGATGAAGAAAACAGGCATCGCAAAATTCTGCAAAAAGAAGTCGAATCTCTGCAAAATGCAGCGAATGAACTGAAACTTCGTCTGGATATTTCGGAAAAACAGAAAATCCTGCTTGAGACCGAGCTTGAGGCAGCAAAAGATCGGAAACTTCATGCAGAATTTGAAGAGTTGAAAAAGGAAAACCGGAAATTAAAGGCGGATCAGACAAGGATTTCCGAAAAAGCCGTATTGTTTGCAAAGCAGATTGTCAAGCTTGAAGCGGAAAATCAGCGATTAACCACTGATTTGCTGAGGAAGAGCGAATCGGAATCGAATTTTCAGAAAGAAATTCACGATATGATGATGCAGTCCTGCGGAATAAATGGCTGTAATCAAAGCTGTCCGTCCTTTGATTTGTGCAGAAAGCGGGTATTGATTGTCGGCGGCATCAGCAGGATGGAATCGCTGTATCGTCAGGTAGTTGAGCGCAGCGGCGGAATCTTTGAATACCATGACGGGCATGTCAAAGGAGGCGTGGGCAAGCTTGAATGCAGTCTCAGGCGGGCAGACATCGTGCTGTGTCCGGTCAACTGCAACAGTCATGCGGCATGTACACTGGTCAAACAACTGGGCAAAAAACACCATAAGCCGGTTCAGATGCTTTCAGGCTCAGGCTTGAATGCGATATTTCAGGGGATTCAGAGACCGAATATCGCAGCAACTTCCGGCGCGGTAAGGGAGCTATGAAGTCCGTACCGAAATCCATGACAGCGATTCATCAGTTTGCCGAATCTCTGGGCAATGCCGTTGATGCCAAAGATGCTTACACGGAAAAGCATTCGCTGGAAGTTGCCGAAATATCCCGCATTTTAGCATTATCGCTCGGCTTGGAAACAAATCATGCGGATATTATTCATATTGCCGGACATCTTCACGACATCGGAAAAATCGGCGTGCCGGATTGTATTCTGAACAAACAAGGCAAATTGAATGATGCCGAATGGCAGGCTGTACGCAGACATCCGCAGATCGGAGCAGCGATTCTTGGTCCGGTTCGGGAAATTGAGGCAGCCGGTATCTGCGAGATGGTGCTTTATCACCATGAACGTTATGACGGACAGGGATATCCGCACGGATTGAAAGGCAGGGCGATTCCGCTCGGCGCAAGAATCATTGCCGTAGCAGATAGTTTGTCTGCCATGACAGGCTGTCGTTCATATCGGCTGCCAAAAACATTTGATGCGGCTGTTGATGAAATTATCATAAATTCCGGGACGCAGTTCGATCCCGACATTGTTCATGCCTTATCTGCTGATAGGGACAAAATTCAAACGTTATTTTCAGTGATCGGAGGAAAAAACATGAGTGCAGATTTTCAGATCGAATCAAGAAACAGCAACGGTGATCTTCATCTGAAGCCCAGAGGGGATTTTGACGGGAGTTCCGCTTATGAACTGCTTAATTTTATTCATAATAAATATGACGGCAGGGGAAGAGTGTTTATTGACACAAATCATCTGCATCATCTCTGCTCTTTCGGGTGTAATACGTTCCGGTGCGGACTGAATTTCAACCTGCTGCCCGCAGATCGTATCTTTTTCAAAGGAAAAAAAGGATTTGACATCGCGCCCAACGGAAGCAAGGTGATTGTTGCGCCTGAAGCCAAAAAACATCATTGCAGCGGGAATTGCAAAAACTGCCCATATTCTGCCAAGAAAAAACTGTCTGAATCAGGAGGCTTATCATAATGGCTCGTTTAATCATGCGACAGATGCAGGACAATCAGGCAGGAATCGTTACTTCTGTGAAAGCTGCCGGAGAATTGGGCAGGCGGATCCGGGATATGGGGCTTGTACCCGGCACGGAAATCAAAGTTCAGGGACGCGCGCCGCTATATGATCCGGTTGCGCTGAGAATCAAAGGATTCATACTGACTTTAAGAAACAAAGAGGCAGATTATATTGAGGTGGAGGTGCAGTAACTATGGAAACGACCATTGCACTGGGCGGAAATCCCAACTGCGGCAAAACCACGCTGTTCAACGAACTGACCGGTGCGCGTCAGCATGTTGGCAATTATCCGGGAGTTACCGTAGAAAAAAAAGAAGGCAGGTGTGTGTATAACGGTTACAAGATGCGGATTACCGATCTTCCCGGAACCTATTCTCTGACCGCGTATTCGATGGAAGAAGTGGTTGCCAGAGATTTTCTGGTCAATGAATCGCCGGACGTAACTATCAATATTGCGGATGCTTCCAATTTGGAACGCAATCTGTATCTGACCATTCAGATGCTCGAACTCGGCGTCCCGGTCTGTATTGCCCTGAACATGATGGATTTGGCAAAAGATCGGGGCATAGAAATCAATGCGGAAAGGCTTTCAAAATCATTAGGCGTTCCGGTGGTTCCGATTATCGCCAGAACCGGATACGGCAAACAGGAACTGATGGATACTGCTGCCGCTTTTGCCGATAAAAAAGAGAAAAAGCAGCCTCTTGTGATTTCTTACGGACAGGATATAGACAGCGCGATTCTCGAAATGGAAAAAGAAATCTGTGCCGGTAATTTTCTGACAGACATTTATCCTTCGCGCTGGATTGCCCTTAAATATATGGAAAAAGACGAGCAGCTTTTGGCAAAGGGGCGGGGCAGAAATGCGGTTTTGTCTGCAAAACTTGAACGCATTGTCGAAAGAGTGTCAGAGCATTTGCAGTACACATCAGATACTTATCCCGAAGCTCTGATTGCCGATTATCGTTATGGCTATATCCGCTCGGTTCTCAAACAGGGCGTGCTGAAGGAAAAATACGATAAAAACCGGCTTTACGCATCGGATAAAATTGACAAAGTTCTGACGCACCGAATCGCAGGACCCGTGATAATGCTGCTGATACTTTTCGGGCTGTATCAGTTCATTTTCACATTCAGCGAAATACCTGTGAAATGGCTGGATGCTTTTTTCGCATGGCTGAACGGACTGGCATCCGAAACTCTGCCTGACGGACTTTTGAAATCTCTGATCATATCCGGCATTATTGACGGACTGGGCGGAGTTCTGAGTTTTGTGCCGCTGATTATGCTTATGTTTCTGGGCATTGCCGCACTTGAAGATTCCGGCTATCTGGCACGGGTTGCTTTCATGCTTGATAAAGTATTCGGCATGTTCGGGCTGCACGGCAGTTCGGTGATGGCATTTATCGTATCCGGCGGCATTGCCGGAGGGTGCGCGGTTCCCGGCGTTATGGCAGCCCGGACTCTGAAATCACCGCGTGAGCAGTTGGCAACACTTCTGACCGCTCCGTTTATGAACTGCGGCGCGAAATTGCCGGTATTTGCCCTTCTGATTGCCGCATTTTTTCCGAATCACAAAGGACTGCTTATGTTTGCCCTGACGCTGATTTCATGGGGCGGCGCGCTGCTGGTGGCAAAACTTCTGCGGATGACTGTCATCAAAGGAGAAGCATCGCCCTTTGTTATGGAACTTCCGCCGTACCGGCTTCCAACGCTCAAAGGTCTTGCCACTCATACTTATGAAAGAACGTGGCAGTATATCAGAAAAGCAGGCACGGTGATTCTCGCGGTTTCCGTGGTTTTATGGGGCATGATGACATTCCCCGGACTGCCGGATTCGGAAGCGGAGAAATTCGATCAGCAGCGCAATACTGTGGCGCAATCTGACAAAGATAAGCTTACTGCGATTGATGCTGCTCAGGCTGAAGCAGGGCTGAAATATTCGATAGCCGGAAGAATAGGAACCGCATTGGAAAGCATTTCATGGCTTGCAGGGTTTGACTGGCGCACCAATATCGCGCTGGTGGGCGGCTTTGCGGCAAAAGAAGTCGTGGTTTCCACACTGGGTACGGCATATTCGATGGGAAATGTTGATCCCGAAGCCAGTGATTCTTTGGGAGAAATGCTTACCAAATCTCCCGGATGGTCTCCTCTGACCGCGCTCAGTCTGATTATTTTCATCATGTTTTACGCGCCCTGCTTTGTAACGGTGGTGTGTATTGCCAGAGAAGCCGGATCGTGGAAATGGGGAGCGTTTTCAATGATATTCAATACTTTGCTGGCATTTACGCTGGCGGTGCTGGTATTTCAGATCGGATCGCTGATTTTATAAGCAAAGGAGATGAAAAAATGTTTGAAAACATAGTCATTTTTCTCATTATCAGTATGGCTGTTCTCTATCTTGCCAATACGGTTCGGAAAACAGCAAAAAATCCCGAAAGATGCGGCGGCGGATGCGGGTGTTCATCATGTAACTGCATATTGACTAAGAATGGAAAAGCAGAATGAAAAAAAGCCGAATTACAATCCGACATGCTATTTCGGGGCGGCTGCGATTCAATGTCAATGAGATTCTCCATGCGTATGAGCGGGCAGTCTCATTGGAAAAATGGCTGGCTCAGAAAAACGGCATCACCAAAATTGAAGTCCGGGCGCATTCGGGAAGCGTGATTGTGTGCTACAAACACAAGGAGATCAAGCCCGAACAACTCAGGGAACTGCTGATACAGGCATTGGAGATTCATCCGAAACAGGCGCGATCTTCCCGGATGCCTTCGGTGTGCGCCATGAGTTGCGTAAAGTGTGATCCGTCTGAAAAAACAAAGCGGAAAAAGCAGTCTTTGTTCGACTCGCTGCTCGGCATTATCGCACTGACCCTGTTTGTGGGCTATGTCATTATCCGGCGGGTGATTTCCAAATCTCCTGCGGCACAGGGCATTTTCAGCCTGACATCTCTGGTCAGTCTGATTGCGTCCATTCCCTTGTTCCGACATGCTATCGCCGACCTGCGCCACGGAAGGCACAAAAGCCTGTTTCCCTTTCTTGCTTGCTCCATTCTGCTCGGCATTGCAATGGGAGAAGCCATGACCGCGCTTGAAGTGATCTGGATTCTTCGGGTCGGAATGCTGCTGGAGGATTATGTGGCAGAACAATCGCGCAAAGCCATCCGCGAGATTCTTCAGATTGCGGAAAAAGATACCTACATTTTTGTCAACGGCATAGAAGTCCGCATCTGTGCGGATGAACTCAACCCCGGAGATACGGTGGTGATTCATACCGGCGAAAAAATTCCGGTTGACGGCACGATTGTCAGAGGTCAGGCGATTATTGACGAATCGCATATCACGGGTCGCGCGGAAGCGGAGACGCGCGGGGAAAACGATATTGTGTTTGCCGGAACCATTGTTCAGAAAGGCGTTATTTTCATCCACGCTGAAAAAGTCGGAGATGACACATACTTATGCCGCATTCTGCAATTGGTTGAAGATTCTTTGGAAAACCGCGCTCCGGTCGAGCAGCAGGCGGATATTCTGGCTGAACGTCTGTTCAAAATCGGCATATCTGCAACTGTCGGCACGCTGCTGATTACGCTTAATCCGTTCCGGGCATTTACGGTCATGCTGGTCATGGCATGTCCGTGCGCGACCGTGCTTGCGGCTTCTACGGCAATCAGCGCGGCAATTGCCAATGCTGCCAAAAACCATATTCTCATCAAAGGCGGGCTGTATCTGGAAATGGTCGGAAAAGCCGATAGTTTCTGCTTTGACAAAACCGGAACCCTGACCATTGATGTTCCGCAGATATCTGAAATTATTTCATTCTTAGCGGATAAAACCGAAAACGATGTTCTGGAACTGGCGGCGATTGCCGAAATCCATAACGAACATCCTTTGGCAAAAGCTGTGATGAAAGAAGCGGAGATTCGGGGCATCCTGCCAAGGTCTCATGTAACCTGCGAATTTGTGCTGGGATTGGGCGTAACCGCGCAGGTGAACGGCAATAAAATCATGGTGGGAAACAGCAGGTTTATGAATCAGGGCGGAATTGACATTTCCTTTTTTGCCGAAGAAGCGGAAAAGCGTGTGGCAATGGGGCAGACTCTGATTTATGTGGCGGAAAATCAGACACTTCACGGACTGATCGCTGTCGGTAACACGCTTCGCCCTCATGCCCTGAGTGTGCTTGAATATCTCAGAAAAGACGGGGTGAAAAATCTGCATCTGATTACCGGAGATACCGAGCCTGTGGCAAAGCATCTGGCTGAAAGTCTGGGATTTGATGATTACAAAGCAGAACTTTTGCCGGAAGACAAAGCGTATCATCTGGAAATGCTGGAAAGCAGCGGATGCCGGGTGGTCATGGTGGGAGACGGCGTGAATGACGCATTGGCATTGTCCAGAGCAAGTGTCGGAATTGCAATGGGCGCGGGCGGTGCGGATGTTGCCATCGAAGCCGCAGACATCGCCCTGACAGACAGTGATCTGAAACGGCTGCTCACACTCAGACAGTTGAGCCGTCAGACGCTCAGAGTCATTGACCAGAATTACTGGCTTGCCACCTCCACCAATATTTTCGGCATGGTTTTCGGTGCAATGGGGCTGCTCAGTCCTCTGATGGGCGGTATGCTGCATATTGTCCATACTTTGGGAATTTTGGCAAATTCGAGTCGTCTGCTGACTTGGAAAGGAGATAATGGAAAAACAGCATGAAAAAACAGTTTCATATTGAACATCGTCTGCCCCGGCGGAGCAGAATCCGACTTCTTGCTCTGAAGCAGAAAAAATCGCTGGCACAGCAGGTATCGGACGCACTGGTGCATATTCCCGGAATTTCTTCTGCGGAAATCCGGCTGAATACCGGCTCGGTGGTTCTTCTGCATGAAGCGGATTTCGGATTGGAATCTGTCCGGGCAATGCTGGAAAAAGATTTTCCGCATATCTGCGGTTCGGAAAACAGGGCTTGTGCTGTCAAAGAAAAATCCTGTCCGTCTTATTCGGGCAAAGAATCCCATGTTCCGGGTCCGATATTGGCAATTTCCGGGATATACATGCTGGGGCTGTGGATACATCGCTTCTTTTTTCACAAAAGCTCCGGGATATTTTCGGGAATCGGCAGAATTTTCAATGTTCCTGCCATATTGTCAATAGCTTTAAGCATTCCGATTCTCAAAGACGGGCTGGAAAGTCTGTTCAGGGATCGGCGTGTGAACATGGACTTGCTGATTGTCAGCGCGTCCTATCTGTCCATTGTCATGGGAGAGCCGATCACCGCAATGGTCGTGGTATGGCTGATCAATTTTTCCGCATGGATCGAAAACAGAACACAGGAAAGAACCCGCAAAGCCGTGCGTGCTATGCTGAAGCAGGAAAACCGCGAAGTGTGGATACTCAGGGATGAAGTGGAAGTTTCCGTCCGGGTATCGGAATTGGTCAGAGGCGATATTCTGAGTCTGAGAATGGGCAGTTCTGTTCCGGCAGACGGCACGGTCATTCGCGGAGACTGCCTGATGAACGAAGCCACGCTGACCGGCGAATCTTTGCCAGCGTTCAAAACCGAAGGCGACAAAGTATTTGCCGGAACAACTGTGGAAATGGGGCATGTTTTCGTGAGAGCGGATTCTGTGGGCGAAGATACCCGGCTTGCGGCAATTATCCGCCTGATTGAAAACGGAGACGGCGCAATCTCCAAAGTGCAGTTGTCTGCTGAAAAATTCAGCGATGCGGTGGTGCCGATTTCCCTGTGTCTTTCGATGGCAGTATTTTTCCTTACCCGAAGCATCTCCAGAGCCTTGTCCATGCTGATTATCGCGTGTCCCTGCGGGGTTGCGCTGTCAACACCTACGGCAATCATGGCAGCAATGGGCAATGCGGCTCGGCAGGGAATACTGATCAAAGGCGGGTGCTATCTGGAAATTGCCGGGCGTATGGATACGCTGTTTTTCGACAAAACCGGCACACTGACCAAAGGCATTCCCAGAGTGTCGAGAATTGTTACGCTGGATCCTCAATTCGAACCGATCCGCATTCTGCAATTGGCAGCAAGTTCTCAGATTCATTGGAAACATCCCATGACGCTGGCAGTGCTTGAAAAGGTTCGGGAAATCGAAATCGAAATTCCAAGACACGAGGAAACCGAACTTATTATCGGGCATGGCGTCAGGGCAAAAATCAACGGGGATGAGGTTCTGGTAGGCAGTCATCATTTTATGGAAGATTACGAAGTTGACCATGAAATGGGGCATGACGAAGAAGAGCGGATTCTCAACAAAGGCGAAAGCGTGCTGTTTGTGGCATTCAACCGCCGTCTGATCGGGCTGATCGGCATCGAAGACCGTCTGAAGGAAAAAGCCAAAGAAGTGCTGTACGCGCTCAAAGGCTTGAATGTGAAGCATCTGGCAATGATTACCGGAGACCATGAGCGTCATGCGGTCAATATTGCCAAAGACCTGCCGATTGACATGGTGCTTTGGCAGCAATCTCCCGAAGACAAGGCAGCATGGATTGCTTCATGGAAGGAAAAATATCCCGATACTGTTGTGGGCATGGTCGGAGACGGCATCAATGATACGCCTGCGTTTTCTCATGCGGATTTGAGTGTTGCAATGGGAGACACCGGCGCGGATGCGGCAATCGAACATGCGGATGTTGTGATCAGACAAGGCGATCTGGCTTTGGTTGTCCGGTGTGCGGATTTGGGACAGAGAACTTTGTCCGGGATTCAGCAGAATTATGCCATTTCTATCGGATTGAATCTGGCAGGCATTGTGCTGGCTGCTTTCGGATGGCTTTCACCGATGGCTGGCGCGTTGTTTCACAATCTGATTACCGTAGGCGTGGTGGGCAATTCTGCAAAATTGCTTTTTTATCAGACAGATATGGAAGAATTGGCAAAAAAAGGCGAAAAGTCGGTTTAAATCAAAAAGGAGAAATTCGGAATTATGGAACAGGAAACATGCAGTCATTCTGAAAAAGGCGGACAGGCTATGGCGCAGGAAGCAGCGTTTCAGAACAATCAGGGCGATGCCGCATCAGGCGAACAGAAGGGCGCGGCAAGTGGTCATCAGGGTCAGATGAATATGGGACATCCGGGCGGATACCCGAATCAGCCGCCGCAAAGCTCTCATAAATGCTCCGGCTCCAGTCATCAGAGTCAGCAGATGAATATGGGACCTTCGGGCGGATATGCGAATCAGCAGCCGCCATACTCGGATATGCAGCAGAATTTTCAGCAAGGCGGATATTATCCGAATCAATCGTCTCATTCAGGCATGAAAGGCGGTCATCCGAAGCAGGGGCAGAGTCATTGCTCGTGCGGAGATCAGCAGCAATATGGTCCCGGTCATGTATCGGAAATGATGGGGCGATTTATGACCGGCGGCGTAACTGCGGCGGATATGAATACTGTCAGCAGCTTTTTCGGGATTGACTGCCAAAACACCCGATTCTGGACAGGCATTGCATTGGGCGCGGTGGGTGCGCTGATACTGACCAAAGCGTTCAAATCTTAGTAATTGAAGGGAAAATTTATGCGAGTATATAGCACTCCGTCATCATCGTATAATCCGAAATATGTTCTCAACGCGGGAATTCTCGGAACAGTTGTAGGAGGTTCGGCAGCATTGGGCATGAATCTTCACAAAGTCCGCAGCAATGAAATGACAATGGAGCAGGCTCTCAGCAACAGTCTTGCAAAAGGCGCGGGAGCAGGCGTGGCAACGGCTGTCGGAGCTGCTGCCGCTTCCACAATCAGCGGCGGTTTTATGTCTGTGGTCGTAATGGCTGCGGCTGCCAGTTCTGTGGTTTATCTGCTCAATTCAGTCGGAAAATCGGGTTCTGAAAAAGTGAAAAGCGTATCGAAAAAGGAGGAGTCAGAAAATGTCTGATTACAGTGAATATCGTTCCGGTCATTCGGGTCATCCGGGGCATGGCGGATGCAGCACACCCGCAGGACATTCTTCTCAATCAGGAATGTATCCTGCATATTACCAGAATGCTTATGATGATCCGGCTGTTTTTTATCACAGCCAGCAGTTCTGGAAAGGCATTGCGCTGGGCGCTATCGCCGCGATTTTTGTTACCAATGAAGGGGTTCAGAAAGCGGTGATGAAAGGTGCTATCAAGCTGTATGATATGGTGCAGAGCGGCGCGAACGAACTCAAAGAAAAATTCGAGGATGTTCAGGCTGAAGTGCGTCAGAAAGCAGAGGCTGAGGAATAATATGAAAAGCTCCGACATCAGATTCCTTGCAAAAGCCGGAATGACATTTTCTCTTGCCGCGCTCGTATTCACCGGCGCGGGAAAAAGATGTCCGAATCGGCAGATTCATACATGGGCAGGCATCGCTCTGGTCGGATTTTCCATCTGGCATTACAATGCGTATCAGAAACCGGAGTAATTATAATTGGTTTATTAAGGCTTCCGACAGAAATCCGATCCGGGTTTTGCCGGAAGCCCGAACATAAAAGAGGTAAATATGAATTGCAGGTCTTGCACCAGACGGCATTTTTTAAAACTGAGCGCGGCTGCGGCAGGAGTGATGGGATTTCCACAGGTAGTATTTGCCGATAATCCTAAACTGCCTGAATTAACAGTCAATGTTACATCGCGGTGTATTTTTCCGTTCGTGGTGGTCGGGCATGAGGAGCAGAAAACATTTTCCAATCCTTACAAAAAAGAGACGAGTTATGCGTTTTCCATGAACAACGATTGCTCCGGTGTTCACAAAGGCGTTGAAACGGTTCGTCTGGGAAAAGCAGACATCGGAACGCTGCACAGACCGCTGACTGCCGAGGAACAGGCAGCCGGAATCGTGGAAACCCGATTGGATTCGCTGGCTTATTCCGTGATCGTGAACAAAAACAATCCGGTGAACGAACTTACTGTTGAACAGGTGTTGAAGATTTTTGCAGGTCAGATCGGAAATTGGAAAGAAGTCGGCGGAAAAGACAGAAATATCATCATTTATCGGCAGGAATGCGGCGCAAATTACGATGATCTGATTGAGCAAGCCATCAAAAAAGCCGGAATTGCCAAGAATCGGGAACGACTGAAACACGCCGTGATGTCTGTTGAAATTACGGATAATCAGTTTGAGAAAATTGCGGACTTGGAAATGGCAATCACTATGGCGCCGCGCTTTTTTCTCAACGATAAGAGCAAAGTTCTGAAAATCGGCGGTATCTTTCCGACACGGGCAGTTGAAAAAAATGGCACATATCCGTTTCTTGCAAATATTTCTTTGGTCAGTCGGGCAGCATCTTCGGAAGCAGCACAGAAATATCTTGCGTTTATGAAAAGCCCTCATGGCAGAGAACTGATTGAAAAAGGGCTTGCGATGGATTGGCTTCAGCAGGGATTTTAGGATGAAAATAATTTTTTATAAAAAAGGAGAACAAGTCAATGAAAAAAGTGAACAGGGCAGTATTGTGTCTGGTGGTATGCGTGTTTTCGCTTGTATTCACGGCGTATGCCGAGGAAACACCGAGTGGTGATCTGAGTGAACGGGTTAAGCAGATTGAGGAGCAGTTGAAAGATAAAGCGCTTCCGGGCAAATGGGCAGAGCGTATCAGTTTCAGCGGCGTTATCGAAGCAGAAGGAAGCTATGAAAAAATGAATTTTGCCGATCCCTACGCGGAGGACAACAATACCAGTGATCTGGCTTTATCAAAAGTGGAGGTGGGCATTGATATTGATATTGCCAAGCATGTCAAAGGAAGTCTGCTCTTTTTATACGAAGACGATGAAGATGTTGTTCTGGATAAAGGCTTTATTCTGCTGGATGGTGCGGATGTCATGCCGCTTTATCTCAAGGCAGGAAAGCTGTATGTGCCTTTCGGCAATTTCAAATCCAATATGATTTCCGATCCGCTGACGCTGGAATTGGGTGAAACACGGGAATCGGCTGTTGAAATCGGTTTCAAATCAGAAGGGTTTTATGCTGCGGCATATATGTTCAACGGAGATGTGAATAAAGACGGCGGCGATAATCATGCGGACAACTTCGGTGTTGCTGCGGGCTATACGATGGGAAAAGAGGGTTTCAGCATGGATATCGGGCTGGGATACATCAACAGCCTGATTGATTCAAACGGCTGGGGAGATGTTCTTGAAGAAGAAAAGAGCCATGCCGAAAGTATGGGACTTGCGTTTTCTTTTCGGGACTACATACCCGGTCTCGGTGCTTATGCTGTCATCAAATTCGGACAGTTGACGCTGATCGGAGAATATATCACCATGCTTGAGGAACCGGAATGGAATATGTCGGAGTTGTTACCGGGCGCATTGGAAGCAATGGGAATCGGACCTGTTT
Organism: Desulfonema limicola; assembly: GCA_020718925.1. Classification (GTDB taxonomy): domain Bacteria; phylum Desulfobacterota; class Desulfobacteria; order Desulfobacterales; family DYRC01; genus DYRC01. Next base: position 4,333 of record DYRC01000003.1, on the reverse strand, counting down.
TTACAGGGGAAAAAACAAGCACATGGAATGCTGAAATCGGCTATACCGCCGAGATGTTTGGCAAAGAGACCACATTCGGCTTGGCATATCAGGGATCGGATCATGCAGAGGAGTTCTTTCCCGAAAGCCGCTACATGGGTGTTGTCAGCGTAAATATATTCGATAAAACATCTGTTGCACTGGAATATCGCCATGATGAATTTGAAAATGATGATAAAGCAGATGTGCTGACCGCACAGATTGCTATTGAGTTTTAGGTGGAAAAGGGTTTTCGGATGAAAATCGGAACAAAACTGGCTGTGTTTGCTGCCGGATTGTCCATCGCAGCGATTTTGTCAATGGTATGCGTATTTTCCGTTCAGTCGGAAAAGGTTCTCGTATCTGATAAAAATGAAAGAATATTGCAGGATATTGATAAAATCGTTGCAGATTTCAGGTTTGTTATCGAGCAGTATCGCAAATATACTCATTTTGTCGTATCGGATCCGAATTTATCTGATTTGATCAAAATTGCATGGTTCACCAAAGAAACCGAGCCGCTGCACAAAAAACTCCTGTTGCAGCAAAAGATTGTCAATTCGGATATTATTGAGTTTTATGATAAAAATTATCAATTAATTGCAAGCACGGAAACTCAGAGCGCTGAAAAACAACTTTTCATTGCAAAAGAAAAATGGAAAAATCAGGAAATTTTTCAAAGGATTATAACAGAAGACCATCAGTTGAGAATTGTTCTGTACGCGCCTGTCATCAAAGATAGCGCATTTATCGGTACACTGGTACTGAAGAAAAACATTGATGCGAAATTTTTGAAACGTATCTCCGGCAAAAATGCTGTGATTGCGATTCTTGATAAAAAGAACAATGCTGTTAATATTCTTGCTGAATCACAGGAAATGCTCAAAGCAGAGGATATTCGCCTGCACGATCTTTCTTATTACTCGGATCATTACTCAGTCGGTCAGCAGGACGGTATTCTGATCATCAGACCGTTCACAGAAGACCCGGAAAATCGGAATCTGATGCTGCTGTACTTTACAGACAAAAATGATGTTCGCAGACTTCACAGCGAAATCATCAGTATATCTCTGATTATGGGCAGCATTCTCGGGTTTTTCGCATCCGTATCTGCGGTTGTTTTTTCCAAACGCATTTCCCGCAATCTGAGGCAGCTTTGCGAATGCTCACACTGTATCGCAAACGGCGATCTGACCCAAACCCTGAAGATGAATCGGAAAGATGAAATCGGCGAACTGGCTGAGGTTCAGAACCGCATGATTGCAAGCCTGCATCAGATGATCGGGGGAATTATCGGAAAATCACATACGCTGGCAGACGGCGTAATCCGTCAGGCGACCAATATTGAGGAAACCTCCGCTTCGCTGAACCAGATAGATGCGATGGCAAAAAACAATGCGGAAAACGCGGCAAAGGCGGATAATCTTGTCGCATCATCAGATACGATGATTGAGAAAGCAAAGCAATCTATCCTGCATAACCGTTCTATGATGCAGTTGACAGATTCCATGAAAAGCATCGGCGAGTCGGGGCAGGCAATGCGGAAAATCGTCAAAGTCATTGATGATATTGCATTTCAGATCAATATGCTCTCACTGAATGCGGCAATCGAAGCGGCAAGAGCAGGAGAATCCGGCGCGGGATTCTCGGTGGTTGCGGCTGAAGTGAAAAATCTGGCACATCGCTCCGCAGAAGCCGTTAAAAATACGACCATTCTGATAACCGATATAATGGACCGGCTGGATCACGGGCTGATGCTGATTGCCGAGATTGATGACATATTCACCCGTATCACGACAGGCAGCAGTCATATCCGCTCTCTTATGAATGCCATTGCAGCCGCGACCGGCGAGCAGGCAGCCGGGATCGATCAGATCAGCAAAGCGGTCAGCGAGATGGCACTCCTGAACAACAGCCACGCCCGGATTGCCGAGGAATTGGTGGAAAAGGTGAGCGTGTTCAGGCTCTGTGAGAGGACAACAAGATTGGCAAGCTGAATTTTTGAAAAACAGACCTTGACAGCAGATAATTCTCATATTATAATTGAATCATTATTTATTGATAATCATTATTTGTTTGGAAAGAAAAGAGATGGCTGATCCGCAAAAACGACTTGAAACCATGCTTGCAAAGCTCAAAGAAAAAGAAATGCGGATTACCCCGCAGCGATTTGCTGTATTGAAAATATTATCAGAAAGTTCCGAGCATCCGAGCGTTGAGCGGATTTATGAGCAGGTCAGAGGTGATTTTCCGACAACAAGCCTTGCGACAATCTATAAGACCATTATTCTGTTGAAAGGGATCGGGGAAGTGCTTGAAATCGGTTTTGGCGATGGCAGCAGCAGATATGACGGCAACAAGCCCTATCCGCATCCGCATCTGATTTGTACAAGATGCAGAACCATTATTGATCCGGATTTAGACTCTCTGCACGATATGACCGCAGAGGTATCAGAAGAAACAGGATTCAGAATTACGAGCCATCGTCTGGATTTCTTCGGTTTATGTTCTGAGTGTCAGAAAAACAGATAATTTCGGAAAACATGTCGCTTCTTTAACACAGCACGATTTTTTTTATCCTATATTCAATAATAATTATCTTCAAATATCAATTATTGTTTTATATTCCCCAATACACCAACAAAGGAGAAAACAAATGAGTGAACAGAAAAAGCTGACCAACAATGCAGGCTCGCCTGTGGTTGACAATCAGAATGTCCTGACCGCCGGAAAACGCGGTCCGATGCTGCTTCAGGATGTCTGGTTTCTGGAAAAGCTGGCACATTTTGACCGGGAAGTGATTCCTGAGCGGCGGATGCACGCCAAAGGCTCCGGGGCTTACGGAACATTTACCGTTACCCACGACATTACCCGTTATACCAAAGCCAAAATATTCTCCCAAGTGGGAAAAAAGACCGAACTCTTCACCCGCTTTTCCACAGTGGCAGGCGAGCGCGGCGCGGCAGATGCGGAGCGGGACATACGGGGCTTTGCTATCAAATTCTATACTGAACAGGGAAACTGGGATTTGGTAGGAAACAACACGCCGGTTTTTTTCTGCGCGATCCTCTGAAATTTCCGGATCTCAATCATGCGGTCAAGCGGGATCCGCGCACCAATCTGAGAAGTGCCTTGAACAATTGGGATTTCTGGACATCTCTGCCGGAAGCCCTGCATCAGGTTACTGTTGTGATGAGCGACCGGGGCATTCCGGCGTCTTACCGCCACATGCACGGTTTCGGCAGTCATACCTTCAGCATGATCAATGCCGAAAACGAGCGATTCTGGGTCAAGTTTCATCTTCATACCCAGCAGGGCATTAAAAATCTTACAGACGCAGAATCAGAGGCAATTATCGGCAAATGCAGGGAAAGCCATCAGCGTGATCTGTATAACAGCATTGAAAAAGGCGACTTTCCCAAATGGACAATGTTCATTCAGGTCATGCCGGAAAAAGATGCGGCAAAGTGTCCCTATAATCCGTTTGACCTCACAAAAGTCTGGTTTCACAAGGATTATCCGCTGATCGAAGTCGGCGTGATGGAACTGAACCGTAATCCTGAAAACTATTTTGCCGAAGTTGAGCAGGCGGCATTCAATCCGGCAAATATTGTGCCGGGTATCGGATTCTCACCGGATAAAATGTTGCAGGGACGTTTGTTTTCCTACGGCGATGCCCAGCGATACCGGCTCGGCGTGAATCATCATCTGATTCCGGTCAATGCCCCGCGCTGCCCGTTTCACAGCTATCACCGCGATGGCGCGATGCGGGTTGACGGCAATTACGGCTCCACGCTCGGTTATGAGCCGAACAGCTACGCACAATGGCAGCAGCAGCCGGAATTTGCCGAACCGCCCCTCAGTCTTGAAGGCGCGGCTGATCATTGGAATCATCGTGAGGATGAAGACTATTACTCACAGCCCGGCAAGCTTTTCCGACTGATGACTCCGGCGCAGCAGAAAGTTCTGTTTGAAAATACTGCCCGCGCCATTGCCGAAGCACCGAAGGAGATCAAACTCCGACATATCGGCAATTGTCTGAAAGCTGATCCGGCGTATGGAAAGGGAATTGCTGACGCGCTTGGCATTTCGCCTGATGAATTGCCCAAATAAGCGGAATGGCTTAGTGGTTCATGTCAGCATGATTTCGGAGTAATACCGATTCGCTATCAAAGCACCCCTCCCCCGGACCCTCCCCTGAAAGGAGAGGGGAGTACTGATGACGACGTCTCCCCCCTTCCCTTTCAGGGAAGGGGGCCAGGGGGTTAGGTGAGTTTGAAAGCGATTTGGTATAAGAAAGCGCTGCTTTTTTACT
>DYRC01000386.1 GCA_020718925.1 Desulfonema limicola | reverse complement strand
AAGGAATTATTTATGAGCAAAAAAGTCAGAAGCGACTATATGGACAGGCAGATTTACATCATGTCCAGTATCGGAATATTTTACGTCATTATGATTGCGCTGTTTGCGATTCCGCTGATTGGAACATTTGTGGTGATTATCATCAAAGGCGTTCTGGATTTCAAAGCGGTGATTCTGGCAGGCGGAGTTGTGGTGATGTCGCTCATCATATTTTATGCGGGAAAATTATCTTTACAGCTTTATCGGAAGTTCAGACAAGGCAGCTTCGGGCAGGATGTCAGCGACATGGTAAAACGCGGAGACGCCTTTCAGATAGGACTTTTAAACGGGCTTATTTCTGTTCAATACGGCGGGCGGAACGAAATAAAAGCATTGCCCTGTCAGGAAGCAGAAGAAATTCCCCTGCTTCCCGAACCTGTCCGCAAAGAACCGGATATTATTGAAAAGCTCAAAGAACTTTCGGCGCTTAAAACTCAGGGCATTATTGATGAAGAAGAATTTTCATTGCTCAAAAAGAAACTGATCAGCGAGTCCCCTGAACCGAAATAGAAATCCCCGAAGCCTGTGAACGATTGCCTGAAGAAAGATTGGAATATCCTTTCTGAGTTTCCCATGAAGATTCATACGTCAGCCGGATTGCGCCGCTGTCAAACAGCAGTACGCTTTGGCGATATTCCACCTCCACCGGAATCGTAAGATAATTCTTTTTATCCCCGCTGCTTCGGAAAATGATGGTTTTCCGCTCGCCTTCGGCAATCTGGAATCCCATCGGAGAATAGGGAATATTCTGCCCTCCGAAGTTCATGGTTCCGCCTTCCACCGACACCCGGAAAGAGCGGGAATACGAGCCTTTATTTCCGGCATAAGGCGTTGTTCCGCCGACCGCATCTCTGCCGCGCCTGAGATCGTCCGCGCGGGTTTGAGAATTGCCGGAAGGCGTATTGCCGCCATAAGGATCGCGGCGGCTGTAAGGGTCTTGTGTCTTGGGAGTTCCTCCCGGAATATCACCCATGCCGGGCGCACATCCCCAAAAGCTCAACAACAACATAACTGCCAATAATTGTTTTTTCATCATCCATCTCCTTGAATTTCTGAGTTCAGCAATGAACGTGGCAATTCTCGAATCTGAGTTTAACCGATGTTTATCCTGCCTGAGAGCATATAACGGATCGGAAGAAAAGGATTGGAAAGATTCCGTTTTTTATTGCCCCCCGGAACCGAGGGGGGCAAGGTTGCTTATCTCATTATCTTTTTTGATTATAGGATGTTAGCTTGTTTTCAACGCTTCTCTCAAAAAGAAATCCAATGTCTGCTCCACCGCCTGCTCAAGACTGACTTCAGGCGTCCAGTTCACAAAGCGTTTGGCATTTCGGATGCTGGGTCTTCGGTGCTGAACATCCTGATAGCCTTTGCCGTAATATGAGCCGCTTTCCACTTCCAAAAATCCTGCAAACGGCGGAAATTTTGATCTGAGCGGATGCTTTTCAAATTTTTTCACCAGAATCTCACCAAGTTCCCGAATACTGGCTTCATTGTCCGGATCGCCGATATTGATGATTTTGCCATCGCAGGCATTGTCTTTGTTTTCGATAAGCCGATACAAGCATTCAATGCCGTCTGAAACATCCGTAAAACAGCGTTTCTGCTCCCCGCCGTCAATCAACTGAATCGGCGTACCTTCCACAAGATTTAAAATCAACTGCGTAATGGCGCGGGAGCTTCCGATGCGGGCTGAGGCAAGGCTGTCCAATCGGGGACCTATCCAGTTGAACGGACGGAAAAGCGTGAACTTCAAGCCTTCATGCTGTCCATACGCCCAGATAACCCGGTCTAACAACTGCTTGGAGCAGGAATAAATCCATCGCTGCATCCGAATCGGACCCAGCACCAATTTGGAATTATCTTCATCAAACGCTTCTTCATCGCACATGCCGTAAACTTCGGATGTGGAAGGGAAAATAATGCGTTTTCCGTATTTGACGCAGTATCGCACCACCCTTAAATTTTCTTCAAAATCCAGTTCAAACACTTTGAGCGGATTTCTCGTATATTCAATCGGCGTGGCAATGGCAATCAGGGGAAGGATAATATCGCATTTTCGGATATGATATTCAATCCATTCGCGGTGAATGGAAATGTCGCCCTCGTGAAAATGAAATCTGGGATCATTTAAAAATCGCTGAATATAGCCGGAGCGCAGATCCATGCCATGAACTTCGTAATCCCCGCTTTTTAAAAGCCGTTCAGTGAGCGCATTGCCGATAAATCCGTCAACGCCTAAAATCAGAACGCTTTTTCTTCGGACACTTTCCAACTGAGTGCTGATGCAACGCCCGAAAGTCATACCTTCAACCAGTTTAAGTTCCTGCGCCAACTGAGTGCCGGTGATTTGAACGCCTTTATCCGGCTGCCCGAAAACAATCTGCACCGCGCCTTTTCCGCACGCCACGATCAGCGGATCAACAGAAATAATCGTTCCCGGAGCCGCAGACACGGAATCAGACAGGGTTGTTACCGCCCAGATAAAACATTTCCGGTTGCCGATAAAGCTGAACGCGCCGGGGTAGGGATATGTTACCGCCCTGACCAGATTTTTTATTTCAGTATTTGCGGCATTCCAATTGATTTCACCATCTTGAGCTCTTCTTCCGCCGTAATATGTGGCTTGATCATGATCTTGCGGGATTCTCGGCGCGGTCCCGGCGTTGATTTTCGGAAGAATATCTGCGAGCATCTTTTCAGAAGCCCGAGCTACTTTGTCAAATACCGTTCTGGCAGTGTCATTTTCCGAAATATCAACGTTGGTCTGACAGACAATATCGCCGTCATCCGGGCGCGGCGTCATGTAATGAAGCGTTGCGCCGCTTTCTTTTTCGCCTTTGAGAATTGCCCAGTTAATCGGAGATCTGCCGCGATATTTGGGCAGCAGAGAGCCGTGAAGATTGAGACAGCCTTGGGGCGGAATTTCAAGAATTGCGGGCTTGATAATGTTGCGATAGTAAAAAGAAAACAAAATATCCGGCGCAAGTTCTCTGATTTTTTTAATCCAAATCGGATGATTGATGTCATCCGGCGCAAATACCGGAATATTGTGAGAAGCCGCAAGCGCGGCTACGGACTCAAACCAGACATTTTCCTGCGGATCGTCTTTATGCGTGAACACCGCAGCAATCTCAAAGCCGTTTTGCATCAAGGCTCTGATGCCGATGCAGCCGATATTGTGATAAGCTAAAACAACTGTTTTCATTATGAAAATAAAATCCTTCGGTATAAATTTTAAAAATTGATAAATCCTACGCTGACTGTGGTCGGATAGGCTTTTACAAAATCAGGGCAAGCCTGAGAACTGCAGTCAGTAAATTCAAAAGAAACACCCTTTTGTGTAAAATATTCCTGTTGTTTTTTACACCATGGACAGGTCGGAGAGCCATAAACTGTTATCCCTCCTGCGGTCAGCCCTGTTTTTACTTTCAACGCGCTTGTTTTTTTCATTATCCGCCTCAACTTAGTTTTAAAATTTCACCCGATGATATATCGCCCGCAGAGATAATTCCGCATCAACTGACCGGA
>DYRC01000385.1 GCA_020718925.1 Desulfonema limicola | reverse complement strand
CTATGATCTTCAAAAGCATCGTATCCGATCCGAATATTTTAGGCGGCAAACCGTGTATCAGAGGGACTCGGATCAGTGTGGCTTTTATATTGGAATTGTTTGCATCCGGCGCCGGTTATGAGGATATTTTGAAGGCATATCCGTTTTTATCCAGAGAAAATATAGAGGAATCAATGCTTTATGCCTCATATTCTCTTAAAAACGAATATATTCGGATAACTGAGGTTCCGCAGGGTGAATTGCTTCCCGCTTATAGCTGATGAAAACATACACCCGGATGTCATTGCTTTCTTGCGAAAAGAGGGAAATGATGTCCGCTCTGTTGCGGAAGAAGGTTTGCTTGGACAAAACGATCTGACTATATTACGCCATGCACATCGGGAGAAACGTATTGTCATCACGCATGACAGTGATTTCGGGACGTTGGCAATTGCTCACGGAGAACCTTTTATCGGAATCATATATCTGAGACCGGGACATATTCGTGCTGAACTGACGATCCGATCCTTGAGATCAATGTTTCTTCGTCTGCCTGATCTGATTCCTCCATTTATAGTCGTAGCCGAATATCGTGAGCAGCAGATGAAAATTCGGCTGCGACAACTGAACAGCCCGAAGGGCTGATATGATTATAGGATAACATGAAACATTTACAAACTTTTCAAGTTTTTCCGGATATTCCTGAAAAATTGGCGTTTCTTGAGACGCTTTCGCGCAATATCTGGTGGTGCTGGCAATATCATGGCGTGGAGCTTTTCCGCCGTATTGATCCGCGTCTGTGGAGTTGGTCAGGCAGAAATCCGATTCTGTTTCTGACCTATATTCCGCAAAAGCGGCTGGAAGAGCTTTCCAAAGATACCAGCTTCTTATCCCATTTACAGCGCGTACAGAAAGATTACGAGCGGATGGTGTTACCTAACCCCCCGGCCCCCTCCCCTGAAAGGGAAGGGGGAGACTCCCCTCTCCGTTTCGGGGAGGGGCTGGGGGAGGGGTTAATCGCTTATTTTTCGATGGAGTTCGGAATCCATGAAAGCATCCCGATATATGGCGGAGGATTGGGAATTTTAGCCGGCGATCATCTCAAAGCCGCGTCTGATATGAAAATTCCATTGATCGGCATAGGGCTTTTATATCGCGGGGGATATTTCCGCCAGTTTCTGGATCAGGACGGATGGCAGCAGGAAGAATACCCGGAAACCGATATTTATCATCTTCCCCTTGAGCGAGCCAAAGATCGTCAGGACAATGACATCAAAGTTTCCATAGACGGACCCGACGGCAAAGTTCATGCGGTGGTATGGAGGCTGATGGTGGGCTGCATTCCGCTTTATCTTCTGGATACCAATATTGCGGAAAATTCGCCTGAAGCCCGCGAAATCACCGCAAGGCTGTATGCCGGGGAGCAGAAAATCCGGGTGTATCAGGAAATTCTTCTGGGCGTGGGCGGAATGCGCGCGCTTGACGCTATGGGCATTCATCCGGCGGTCTGTCATCTGAACGAAGGGCATTCGGCATTTTCCAGCATCGAGCGATTATATCAAATCATGACTGCTCATCATGTCAACCTCAAAACCGCGCTGGAAATCATTCCCAGAACAACGGTGTTCACCACGCATACGCCGGTGGCTGCCGGAAATGAGGAGTTCCATCCGGGGCTGATGAGACCTTTTCTGAAACCGCTTGCGGAGCGGCTGAATATCTCTGTTGAGGAGATTTTATCATGGGGACAGTCGCCCGGAGCCGGACCTGATGCGCCGGTGTCCATGTTTGTTCTGGGATCCCGGATGTCTCAGTACTGCAATGGCGTGAGCAAACTGCACGGAAAAGTATCCCGCCAGTTGTGGTCGCATATCTGGCGCGATCTTCCTGAAAATGAAGTTCCGATTACGCATATTACCAACGGCGTTCATATTCCGTCATGGCTTTCCCATGAAATGGCGCTGTTATTCGACCGCTATATCGGTCCCGAATGGTGTCTGCATCCGTCTCAGCCGGATAACGACGAGCGCATTGATCATATTTATGATGAAGAATTGTGGCGGGCGCACGTCATGAATCGTTCCCGGCTGATCAGAACATGCCGGAAAATGATGATTCAGCAGTACAAACGCCGGAACGCACCCAAAGATATTCTGCGGGATGCGGAATTGGCATTGGATCAGGATGTTCTCACTATCGCCTTTGCCCGAAGATTTGCCACCTATAAACGGGCATATCTTCTGCTTCAGGATCCGGATCGGCTAGAGGCAATACTGACCTCAAAAACGCATCCGGTGCAGTTTGTGTTTGCCGGAAAGGCGCATCCCCGCGATAATGAAGGAAAAGACCTGATTCGCCGCCTCATTCATTTTGCCCGGAGAGCCAATATCAGGCACCGCATGGTATTTATTGAAGATTATGACATTCATCTGGCACGGCATCTGGTTCACGGCGCGGATGTATGGCTGAATACGCCCAGACGCCCCTTGGAAGCCTGCGGCACGTCGGGCATGAAAGCTGCGATTAACGGTGTGCTGAATGTGAGCGTTTTAGATGGCTGGTGGTGTGAAGGCTATTCTGATAAGCGGGGATGGCGGATCGGCAACGGAGAGGAATACACGGATCCGGCATATCAGGATGCGGTGGAAAGTCAGGCACTCTATAATGTGCTGGAAAATGAAGTTATTCCTTGTTTCTATGACCGCAAAAACGGTGATATCCCGATGCGGTGGCTGATGATGATGAAAGAATCCATGAAAATGGCGATGCGGATTTTTTGCAGCCATCGGATGGTCGCGGAATATTACAGCCGGTTTTATCAGCCGGCAAAAACCCGCATGACCGAACTTGTCAGCCAACATGCTCAGGAAGCCGTTGAATTGGCTGCCCAGTTGGAACGGCTGCGTTCTTTATGGAAATATATTCGGATAGAAGAACCGATTCGGGAAAATGACGGACATTTCCGGGTCGGAGAAAGCTTCCGCGTAATGACTACGGTAAATTTGGGCGAAATTCGTCCGGATGAGGTGGATGTTGAGTTATATTACGGCATTCTGAAATCGGTGGACGCGCTTTCTCTGGGGCATTGCGAACGTATGGACATGCTTCAGGCGCACGGTAACGGAGAATATCTTTACAGTTGCAACATTTCCTGCAATGTATCCGGCAGATACGGATTTACTGCCCGCGTGATTCCCAGAGGAGATGATCGGATCAGGTTTGCGCCCGGCGGGTTTATTACTTGGGCATGATAAAATATTGGGCGGCTGCCAGAATCAGGATGATTCCGCTTATATCCCGACCTCCCCGCAGCAACTGTACACCTCAATATTCAGCTTTTCGGCAACGCGCCGCCCTTATTTATCAACCATCGGCGAGATAATTATCTTTCTGTCGGCTTTACGGTTATGTCGTTTCTCGTAAAAGGCAATTTTGCGGTTGAAAATATAAACATCGCCGCGGCTCATTGAAGATTTGATTTCGCAGAGAATCAGCACACCGTTTTTGATGATACTGATTATGCCCATACTTTTTATAAATATTTGAAAATATATATTTTTTATATGATAATATTTATAACAACATAATATATTT
>DYRC01000384.1 GCA_020718925.1 Desulfonema limicola | reverse complement strand
TATCATATAAAAAATATATATTTTAAAATACTTATAAAAAGTATGGGCATAATCAATCCAGACACATTTCCACCAAATCCTGATGTTGTGCGAATGCTGGTTGTTGAACAACCTCCGTCATGTACGGCTCGAAAGCTGCCTCTCTGATAGCAAGCATCAGAAGCCCGACTTCCTGCCACCACGGATCCCCGAATTTCTGCGCCAACTCGCGCAAGACAGACGGCTCATTGAACGCAAGCCTGAGAATTTCCTTAGCTGCCAGATATTCCTGAAATCCCAAGTGCATGAATCCGTAATGCTTTTCATCCCAGCCGGTCAGAATGCCGCTTTCATCCCGAACCGCTTTCAGAAACTCCTCAGCCGCGCCATGAGACCAGCCCACAGCTTTGAGTGCAGGCTCAATCACCGGCGCAAGCTCACTTGCTTTGGCGCGGGTTCGCTTTTCTTTCTGATGCAGCCACAATGCCGCAGGCTGAAGAACCCGGCGCCCGATTTTTGCACTGCCGATTCTGGTTTTGATACCAACTGAGCTTCTCCATCGCTCCAACAGAACATCTGTGCATTCTTCGTACAGACTGGCGCGGGAATTCGGAAGATTTCCCCGATCCAGATGAACCAAACACAGATTTGTCAGTAACAGGGGATTGCGTGTCATTGCAAATACATTACGCGCCCGAAATTCCGGCTGACGCAGCAGATCAATAATATCTTCAGATTTTTCCGAAGAGAATATCTTTGCCTGCTCTGAATCTCCGTATCTGTCCGACATCACAATCCGATACCAATTTCGGATAAACGCCTCTACCTGCTCAGGACTCAGGGGGCGGATGTGCATTTCGATAAATTCTTCATTCAGCCTTGCCTCATCGGTGTATCCGGCAAAGCGGCTGGTTACGACAAAGCGGCAGTTGTGATAAATCCGCATGGCGTCTTCAATCCACCGGGAAACTCTGACACGCTGTTCGGAATCCGCAACTTCATCAAGTCCGTCAAGCAGAAACAGGAGATTTCCTCTCTGAAGAAGCCGTTTTCCGAAACCCGGCGGCGTTCCCAGATGCGGCAAATCCAACTGCTGCTGAATGAACACATCAAGACTGCGGTTTAAATCTCTGAGTTCGCGTAAGGGCAGAAATACCGGAATCATGTTTTCCGGCAAGCCCTTGTAATTTTTCTGAATTATCCAAAGCAGCACCCGTTTCAGATGCGTGGTTTTGCCGGAACCCGGATCGCCTAAAATCACAATGCCGTGTCTGCCCATTTTCTCTGCTTTTAAAAACGCATCGGGGATGGAAATTTCATCGCCGCCGCTGCATCGTTCAATTTGTTTTTCAGCATCTTCGGAATCGGCAAAACAGGCGTTGCCTATCGGACGCAGATCAACCATCGCCCGCAACGGCACATAAATATCTTCAATGAGAATCGGCACTCTGAGGCGGGTTTTGAATCCTGCCAGATGAATTTTTTCATGCAGCGCAACCGCTTTGGTGCAATAATCGCTGATTTCGGTCGTTGATACGTCTTGGATTTTGTTTTGATCTTTTTCACGCTGAATGACGGTAATCCGGTTCTGATCGCCGGAAATCATGACATTGCTGTTCGCATCTTTGCCGATGCTTATATCGCGTTGACTGTCCATTTTTTATTCCGTAATTCGTTTTTCTTGCCAAACACCCTTATTTTATGCTAACACAGGTAACAGTTCATAATGAACATTATAACAGATGAATCTTATTCATTAAAGGAGAAGATGATGAAAGCGTTGAAAGTATGGACAATTCTGATTGCTGTCGTGATGATGGCAGGTATGGCAATGGCAGGCGAAACGCTGGATGCGGTCAAATCCAGAGGCGCGGTGCAGGTCGGCGTGAACGGCGGACTGGCAGGTTTCGGCATTCCTGATGAAAAAGGCGTATGGAAAGGCTTGGACGTTGATACCGGGCGGGCGATTGCAGCGGCGGTATTCGGAGATGCAACCAAGGTCAAATTTGTTCCCATGACCATTGTGCAGAGATTTACGGCATTGCAGTCCCGCGAAATAGATGTGCTGTGCAGAAATGCCACCCGCACCCTGACCCGCGATACGCAGTTGGGATTGAATTTTGTGCAGCCCAATTATTATGACGGACAGGGCTTCATGGTTCCCAAAAAGCTCAATATCAAAAGTGCCAAGCAGCTTGACGGCGCAACCGTGTGCGTACTTCCCGGAAGCACCACAGAATCCAATGCAGCAGATTATTTCCGAAGCAACAACCTGAAATGGAAACCCGTTGTCATTGAAATCAATACGGAATTGAACAAAGCGTTTTTTGCCGGACGCTGTGATTGTCTTACCTCTGATGTGTCTCAGTTGGCAGGCGTCCGTTCTTCCGCGCCCAATCCGGCGGATTACATGGTATTGCCTGAAGTGATTTCCAAAGAGCCGCTGTCGCCTGCGGTACGTCATGGTGATGAGCAGTGGCGGGACATTGTGGATTACACGGTATTAGCCATGATCAATGCCGAAGAATTGGGCATCACCTCCAAAAATGTTGATGATATGCTCAAAAGCACAAACCCGGATATTCAGCGGCTTCTGGGTGTCACCGCAGGAAACGGACAGGCGTTGGGCTTGGATGAAAAATGGGCATATAATGTTATCAAGCAGGTCGGAAATTACGGCGAAATGTTTGAAAGAAATGTCGGCGTAAACACGCCGCTGGCATTGGAACGCGGATTGAATGCCTTGTGGACTAAGGGCGGATTGATGTACGCTCCGCCGTTTAAATAATAATTCTGATCCCCCCTCTCCGATTCGGGGAGGGGCACATCCCATTATAAAGTATAACCGACCTCGTTATGCTGCGATAAATCTTTTCCGATCATCACTGCGGTAACCAGAGCGGCAATTCATGTTATTGTCTGAACCGGGATTTTCAGGATTTTATGATTACCGGGATTGAAAAATCATAGCCCCCACCCGGCAATGAATTGCCGGTCTATTGATGGAATGTCCCTACGGGACAGAAGATAAGTCCCATCGGGACGACACATAATAGCCCGGAAATTTATTTCCGGGAGATGATGCCTGCTCCAATTGTCTGATTTTTGTCAGATTGGCAGACACATTCTGAGATTTGTACGCTCCGTAACAGAGTTCCATAAGCGTAACAATGCTTATTTTTATCGGACTGTTATAACGGAGCAGCAGATTCTTCTTTACAGCAGCAATCCCTTTCATACTGTAAATTGTCGTGTCAGTATCAAGCAGATACATCATAGCCCATCCGTCAATTTTGTTGAATTTTTCCGAGCATTTCTTATCTCAGCAATAATTTCATCCGCATCTCTGTCATCTTCCCATGTGCCGAAAAGGTCTAATAAAACCTGCGCCGGAGTTTTTCTCTCCGAAATCGGCTGATAAGAAATATTCTCAAGGAACGTAATAAGAACCCTTTTCTTTTCAATAAAAGGAATGTTCTCAATTGCCTCTATCTTTTGCCCATCAAAAATTCCTTCTATTGTCAGCATGATAGCCTCCTTTATCCTTAAATCCTTATAAAATCCTTCAATCCTGATTCACCTTCTCAACAAGCCCCTTCAATG
>DYRC01000055.1:11037-15958 GCA_020718925.1 Desulfonema limicola | reverse complement strand
CAACCACAGGGGGTTGCCCCTACAAAATACTGAAAAAATTATGAGCGGGTACTTATGAAAAAAACTTCACGAAAAATCTTTTCAGACTTTTTTTCATCTTACTTAATTCATTCACTTATTCCGTTTATATTTTTTCGCGCTGAATCACTGTGAATATAAAAAAGTTCCGGAGATAAAACGGTTCTGAATTATTTCAGAAAAGCCTTGAAAAAAGCAGGCTTGCCTGATATACGATTTCATGGTCAAAGTTACAGCCTTTTGAAAATGACTGTGTAAGGTGAGTTATGATGCAAAAACTCAAACTCGGCGCCCAACTGAATATCTCCTTCGGGCTGGTATTATTCGTTCCGCTGGTTATCGCAACGGTTTTCTCTATCGTATATTACAGCCATAAAATTGAAGAAGGTGCTGTTAATACAATAAATTCAGACTTAAAAATTGCCGAACTGATTTATCAGAACGCGCTTGCCGAAATGAAAAATCTTGCGGATGCCTACGCTCAGAAAAAAGAAGTTACGGTGCTGCTCGGATATAATCTGGGAGAAAAGCTCGGCGAGGAACTGAACAAGTCTGCTCTGCGCGACAATCTTGATATGATTACGGTAACAGACACGGCTTATACCATTCTGGTAAGGTCTCACGCGCCGTCCAAGATCAATGAACCTTATTCCCATGATCCCTATATTGCCGAGGCGATTTCCGGAAAATCCCTCAGTTTCACAGATATTCTTGATGTTAAAGAATTGGCGGATGAAGGACTTGACATCAATCTGAAAATTTTTTCAAAAAATACAATGGCATTCACGCTGACCGGCATTGCTCCGGTATATGACCGCCAGAAGGGAAATATCACCGGGGTAATCATTGTCCGCCGGATACTTAACAACAAGCCCAATCCCATACAGCATATCAGCCGCTATCTTAATGTCAGTGCTGCCTTGTCTGAGCATGAGCATTTCATTCAGGTTTCCGAGCCGCTGATGACCGCAGAAGGGATGAGACGCTTTATTGTGCCGACCATTGACATTGCCCGGATAGTTGAGTCGAATATCCCATTCAATACCAAAGACATGCACGAAGGCGGCAGCATTTCAGCAGGGCTGCCTGTCAGAGATTTCAGCGGACAGCCCATCGGAATTCTGATGGTTCAAAGCGGCGTGGAATCTTATCTGCAAACCCGCAACATTGCCGTTATCACGCTTCTGACCATCTTTGTCATCGGATTTGTTCTTGCGTTCAGCATCAAAACCATTATTGAGCGGCGCATTGTGATCCCGGTGCAAAAACTCAGAGAAGAGTCGGAAAAAATCAGCGTCGGAGAATACGGCTGTGTGCTGGAAGTAACTTCCGGAGATGAAATCGGGGAACTGACAGAATCTTTCAATACCATGTCTGCCGAGCTGCATGAATATGACCGGCAGCTTAGGGAACACAATCTTCAACTGGAAGATCGGGTGAAAGAACGCACTGCCGAATTGCAGATTGCCAATGAACAGCTTATCAGTGCCAATACCGTTTTGGAAGATACGCTGGAAAAGCTCAACCCCGGCGTGTCAAAGCTGATCGGCAACAACAAGCAGCAGCTCGGTTTGGTGTATGCCACCGAACTGGTGGCGGATGTATGCAACTATACCAAGCTCAACATGATTCTGGGCGAAACCCTGATGGGCGAGTTTATGCGAAAGTTTTTCAGGGAAAGCCATAAACTGCTGGCGCAATATCATGGGATGTTTGATAAAACAGTCGGCGATCAGATTGTCGCCATTTTCGGAATGCCAAAAGATGATTCTCCGGCAAGCCCGATTCATGCCTTTGATGCGGTCGCCTGTGCGCTCAAGCTGGTTAAGGCTGCCGAAGCCATCAATACCGTGATGCAATCGGCAATTCAGGATAATTACACGGCAATTATCACCCGCCACAATTCCTTATCTGATGAAGATCGTAAAAATATCAGAATCGAGGAATTGAAATTTCAATGCCGCATCGGTATCAACACATCCGATCCGGACAGCCCCAGAGAAATTGATCGGATGCGGATGGTGATGATGGGCGCTGAAACGTATGTCGATTATACGGCTCAGGGCGGGGCAGTGATTTATGCGTTCCGGCTCGAAAGCAGCGGAACGCCCGGACATATTCATATCGGAGAAAATACCAAGCGTCTGGTATCACAGGTCTATCGCTTGGAAGATTTGCCTTCGATTACGCTCAAAGGGCTGGGCATTCAACCCGGTTACCGGGTTGTCGGCTATCAGTCTGTGTTTGAAAATATTTATCCCAAAATAAAATTTTATAAAACATATCGCAGCAATATCCCGCCGATGCTTTCTTTTCTGATGAATAAAATCAGAGTCGGCAAAATTCAGATCAGAGAGGTCATCAAAATCAACGAATATCTGGAGGTGGATATTCTCTATCTGGAACATCTGGCGGGTGTGTATAATCTCTGCATGGCGCGGGCATTGTTTGCCTATTCAGTTGCCGAATATCTGCAATTCGATGAACAAAAGCGTCATGCGATTCTGTTTGCCTCCTTATGGCATAATGTATCTGCCCTGATTCCTGATTCGGAATTTTTTCATATTTCCGATCTCATAACGCAGATTCCCGAAAATACAGACGCGGCTCTTGTGGAAAAAATCCTGTCAGACATCCATCAGCCGACCACCGAAACACTTGAAGCCGGTATCATCCTGGCAGCCGATTGGTTTGATCATAAAATTTTTGACAGAACCTACATACAGACCCGGAGCCGCGATGTCATACCGGCAAAAGAAGCGGTTGGGCTGATGAAACTTGAGGGAAAATCGGATCCGAGCCTCCTGTCTGCGCTTGACGCGCTGATGATTGCCGAAGAAATTGCCGAATCCCCGCCGGATACCCGCGCTGATATTGCCGTATTGCCCAAAGACCCGGAACAACTTGCAAAAATGATTGAACAAACATTTTCTGCCGAACAGCGCAAAGAGATCATTTCAAAGCTTGATCAGGGTATCGGGAAGGAAACCCTATCTGCCGCGATTTTAAATTCCCATCTTGACACCTGCTGATATTCAATATAAATTCAATTATTCATCAATAATTTGTAAGATAATGAAGAGAGAACTTGAATCTGATACATCAGTTTGAAGATATGATTCGGGAAAAAGCCGGATTGTCTGTTAAAAAAGACATGCGGAAGAGTTTTGCGGATAAGATTGGCGAGCAGATGGCAAAACGGGGCATCGCATCTGCCGAAGACTATCTGAAGCTTCTGAAACACGATCAGAATGAATTTTATGATATTGTCAATTTTCTGACGATCAATGAAACCTATTTTTTCCGCGAACCGTTTCATCTGACCTTGTTTTCGCAGCGTCTGATCCCGGAATTGCTGAATGCCAAAAAGACCGGAAGCGCGGTAAAAATTCTGAGCGCGGGCTGCTCTAGCGGAGAAGAGCCGTATTCACTGGCAATTGCGCTTTTGGAAAAATACGGCATGGGGCTGAATAAAGCCTTATTTTCCATTATCGGCGCGGATATAGATCAGGATGCGTTGGATAAAGCTTTAAAAGGCGTGTATTCGGGACGCTCGTTTCGGAGCCTATCAGCCTATCTGAAAGAAAAATATTTTGAGCCTTTAGGAGAACAGCGTTTCAGAGTCAGATCAGATGTCACAGATATGGTGCAGTTTAAATTTTTCAATCTGATGAACACACCCTATCCCGAATATCTGCAAGGGATAGACATTATTTTTTATCGGAATGTTTCAATTTATTTTGATTCGGAAATCCAAAAGAAAATTTTTAAGAATTTATCGCAGACATTGAATGATAACGGCTATCTGATCGTCGGATCCGCAGAAACGCTCTCTCATAAATTTGACATCTTAACCTTGATAGAAAAAGAAGGCGTTTTTCTGTATCAGAAGCAATGCAACCCCTTCCCCTGCCCCCTCCCCGAACCGGAGAGGGGTGAAGCGGATACTCCCCCTTCCCTTCCAGGGAAGGGGGGCGGGGGGTTAGGTGAGTTTGATACAGCATTGACGTTTGCCAAAAACAAAAATTACACAGAAGCAATTGAAATTCTTGATAAAATGATAGAAAAAAACGCCGATGTTATCAAAGCCTATACCTTAAAAGCCGGGATTCTCATCAATCTTCAACAGGCAGACGAGGCAAAAGCGTTATGCTTAAACGCCATTGAAAAAGATTCCTTATGCGCGGAGGGCTATTTTCTGCTCGGCTTGATTGCAAAATCGGAACTCAGGCATGACGAGGCATTGAAGCGGTTGAAAGAGACGGTGTATCTCAGTCCGTCTTCGTGGCCCGCTCATTTTTATCTGGCAGAGATATATCAGACTGTAGGGGAAAATACTCACGCCAGCCGGGAATATGGCATTGTTATCAAATTGCTGGAAAAAGGATATTTCAAGGAGCATGGGCTTGCCTTTTTTCCTTTTTCGTTTTCAGAAGAAGATATTGAGCGGCTTTGTCGGCATCATATCGGAAAATTGAAATCCGGACGTTAAGAGGCGGTTTTGGGATTTGATAAAGCAAAATTTTTAGTCAGATTTGTCTCGGAAGCAAGGGAGCATATCATCAGCCTCAGAGAAGGATTGCTTGCGCTTGAAAAGAATCCTGATGATACAGACGCGTTAAATTCCGTATTCCGCATGGCACATACCATCAAGGGCGCATCTAAGATGATGAAGCTTACGCCTATCAGTTCTGTTTCGCATAAGCTTGAAGACCTGATGGATGCGTTGCGGCAGGGGAAAATCCGCTTGGGGCAGGACTTATCCGATCTCCTGTTCAAAGGTGTTGCAGAGATAGAGCGGATGCTGGATGAGACAGATGCCGGAAAAGAAATTACGGAAATTTCTACGGAGTTCTTTGAAAAACTTGAAGCAGCGGCAAAGGGTGAATCTGATGCGCCGACC
>DYRC01000055.1:0-10937 GCA_020718925.1 Desulfonema limicola | reverse complement strand
CCGACCCCTCCCCCGACCCCTCCCCGAAACGGAGAGGGGAGTCTTGTGTTTACTCCCCCTTCCCTGTCAGGGAAGGGGGCCGGGGGGTTAGGTCAGTCTGCATCGTTTGAAACCATTCGGCTCAGATCGGACAAATTGGATGAACTGATCAAGCTGATGGGAGAAATTATTTCAGGAAACAGCCGCATAAAGCAGCGATTGAGCGATATTAAAAAAATTGAGCGTCTGGCAAAACGACATGCAGAGCTGATCAGCGATGTTGAACATGCTGAAAAAGAAGAAATTTTACAAACTGCCAGGGCTTTGCATCTTGCCATAAAAAAACTGACAGCCGATTTTAAGGAAGATGTCAATATTCAGGGGCTTTTAAGCGGGGAACTTCAGGATAAATCTTTGAAAATGCGGATGATTCCGCTTTCTATGATTTTTGATGCGTTTCGGATGGCGCTCAGAGATTTTTCAACATCTTCCGGCAAAAAAGTTGATTTTATAATTCAAGGCGGCGAAACCGAGTTAGATAAAAAAATCATTGAAAAAATCGGCGATTCGCTGGTTCATCTGATCCGAAACTGTGTTGATCATGGCATAGAAATGCCCCAGGACAGAATAAATGTCGGAAAGCCCCCTGTCGGAAAGGTCGTGCTTTCCGCAGGATATGAAGGCGGAAATGTCGTTATTGAGCTTTCGGATGACG
Organism: Desulfonema limicola; assembly: GCA_020718925.1. Classification (GTDB taxonomy): domain Bacteria; phylum Desulfobacterota; class Desulfobacteria; order Desulfobacterales; family DYRC01; genus DYRC01. Next base: position 10,243 of record DYRC01000055.1, on the reverse strand, counting down.
GCGCGGGAATCCCGGTAAAAAAACTCAAAGAAAAGGCGTTGAAAAAGAAAATTTCAGATGAAATCAGCATTGCGGCGATGTCTGATGCTGATATTATCAATATGATATTTATGCCCGGTTTCAGTTCCAGCGATATTATCACGGATGTTTCCGGCAGAGGGGTGGGGATGGATGTGGTCAGGAAAAATATTATCGAAGACCTCAAAGGTTCTATCCGCATCACGACAAAAGAAGGGGAAGGAACGGGGTTTTATATCCGGCTGCCGCTCACGATGGCAATTATTCATGTTCTGTTTGTCCGGGTTTCAGACACCACCTTTGCTGTGCCTGCCCATTTTATCAGCGAAATTGTCAGGGTGCCGGAAGACAAGCTGATTCAGATCATGGATAAAAAAGCACTCAGGCTCAGGGAGCAGATTGTTCCGATTCTGTCTTTGAAAGATATTCTGAAACTTCCCCAACCGACACCGCCAGTATCCGATAATAACCTGCTGATTCTTATCGGGGCTTTGGGAAATGAAAAAATAGGCATGATGATTGATGAATTGCTGAGTGAAGAGGATGTGGTGATCAAATCCCTGCCCGCGCTGATGAAAAATATTCAGGCGGTGTCCGGAGTGGTGATTTCGGGAAAAAACGAGCTGTTCAATGTGCTGCATATTCCCAAAATCATCGAAACAGCAAAAGAAAGCACTGCCCGGATAAACATTCAGCCTGAAAACACGGAAGAAAGCGAAAAACAAATCCGCATTCTGATAGCCGATGATTCGGCAACGACCAGAGAAATCGAAAAAAGCATTCTGGAATCTTACGGATATTGGGTGGATATTGCAGCAGATGGCATGGAAGGTCTTGAAATGGCAAAAAGTTTCAATTATGATCTGGTGATTACAGATGCGGAAATGCCCCGTCTGGACGGATTTTCTTTGATTCAGCAGCTCAGAAATGAACAGGGGTATGCACACACGCCGATTATTCTGGTTACATCTTTAGACAAAGAAGAAGATAAAAAACGGGGCATTGCGGCAGGCGCGAACGCTTATATTGTCAAAGGTACGTTTGATCAATCCGCGCTCATGGATTCCGTACAAGATCTGGTAGGCTGATATATGACTGAAAAAAAAGATAAAATTCTGATATTAGATGATGATCCGTTTGTCATATCCATGGTGGAAGAAATTCTTGACTTCGGCGGCTATGCGGTTGAAACTGCCAGAAGCGGGAGAGAGGCTTTGCGGATTTTTTCCGAACAGCCGGACCTTGATCTGATTTTATCCGACATGAATATGGAAGAAATGAACGGCTTGGAATTTATCCGGGCGATCCGTGAGAAAAACGCGGATGTTCCGATGATTATTCTGACGGTCAATAAAGAGATCACTGTCGCTCTTGAAGCCATCCGGTGCGGCGCAACCGATTATTTTCTCAAAGATGAAAATATCGAAGATACGCTGCTGATTTCCGCGAAAAATGCGATTGAAAAATATCATCTTTTACGGCAGAATCTTCGGCTGATGGATGAACTTATTGTTAAAAATAAAGAATTGGAGCGATTATCGTTTTTAGATGGGCTGACCGGTGTTGCCAATCGGAGATATTTTGATAAAACCCTGACTGAAGAATGGGGACGCGCGGCGCGGGCAAAAACATGGCTTGCGCTGATTATGGTGGATATAGATTTTTTCAAACGATTCAACGATACTTACGGGCATCAGCGCGGGGATGATTGTCTGAAACAGGTTGCCCTTATATTGAACTCATCCCTGAAACGAAGCGGAGATATGTTATTCCGATATGGCGGAGAAGAGTTTTCGGCAATTTTACCCAATGCAGATATTGAAGGCGTGATGGTCGTTGCACAAGCCATGCGTTCAGGCGTTGAAAAATCGGATATTCCTCATGTCAGCTCAACGATTGCGGATCATGTAACCATAAGTTTAGGCGTAGGCAGTATGATTCCGAGTTATCACGCAACGCCATCCGGCATGATTTTTCAGGTGGATCGCGCACTGTATTCGGCTAAACAGGGTGGGCGCAATCAGCTCAGAACTGCCAAATCTCTCGGAGAAGTTAAATGACATCCAAGCTGAAAGTGCTTATTGCAGATGATGACGGATTTGTCAGGGATATGCTGGCATCTATCCTTGAAACCGGCGGCTATGAGGTCAGGACCGCAGAAAACGGAGATGACGCGATTGAAAAATACCATCTTGAGCCGGATATCGGACTGATTCTTTCGGACATGAATATGCCCAAAAGCGATGGCTTAGACCTGATCAGGCAATTGAGAAAAAAACAAAATGATATTCCGATCATTATCTTAACTGCCAACAGTGAAATCAGGATCGCGCTGGACGCCATCCGAAGCGGCGCTAACGATTATCTCTTAAAAGATGAAAATATTGAAGATACGCTGCTGATTTCTGTGGAAAATGTGATGGAAAAACAACGTCTCAGGCAAGAGAATATCCGATTGATGAAAGAATTATCGCAAAAAAATAAAGAATTGGAACGGCTTTCTTTTTTAGACGGGCTGACCGGCATTGCCAACCGCCGCTATTTTGATAAAATGATGGCGCAGGAATGGGAAGACGCCATCCGCAAATCAACGCCGCTGTCGCTTCTGATGATTGATATTGATTTTTTCAAAAATTTCAACGACACTTACGGACATCTGCATGGCGATGATTGTCTGCGGCAGGTGGCAAATACATTGAGTGATGCTGTGAAAAGTTTTGCTAATTTGGTATTCCGTTATGGCGGAGAGGAGTTTGCGGTGATTCTGCCCGGAATTGACGCAGACAGAGCGTTTTCTGTGGCAGAGCTGATGCGCGGTGAGGTGGCGGAATTGAATATCCCTCATGCCAATTCAAATATTTCTGAGCAGATTACGATCAGTGTCGGCGTAGGAACTGCGATTCCGTCTCATCAGGCGATGTCGTCGGAATTGATTTCACGCGTGGATCAGGCGCTGTATCAGGCAAAGCGGGAAGGTCGGAATCGGGTCAATCTTTTTTAAATTCGGGAATATCTAAGATATGGAAATAAAAACGTCCAAACGTCTCCTGATTATAGACGATGAAGAAAATATGCGCCACATGCTGACGATTCTGCTTAAAAAAACCGGCTATATTGCGGATACGGCAGCAGATGGTCAGCGTGCGCTGGATATGATCGGGCAGACGCATTATGATTTTATTCTCTGCGATCTGAAAATGCCCAATCTTGACGGCATGGCATTTTTAAAACAGGGCAGGGAAAAGCTGGAGTCCACGACCGTGATTATGATGTCTGCTTACGGCAACATAGACACGGCTATCGAAGCCATGAAAATGGGCGCGTATGACTATATTTCAAAGCCTTTTAAAACCGATGAGGTGTATCTGACGCTGAAAAAAGCCGAAGAGCGGGAGAGTCTGCGCCGGGAAAATATTCTGCTTAAAGAACGGATCCGGGAAATTCAGGAAAGCTATCATTTCGGCAACATGGTCGGCAAAAGCAAAGCCATGCAGGATGTGTTCCATCTGGCGTCAAAAGCTGCTCAATACAATACGACCGTTCTGATTTCAGGCGAATCCGGCACCGGCAAAGAACTGATTGCCAAAGGCATTCATTTTCAGGGAGAACGCGCTCAACGCCCCTTTATTCCGATCAATTGCGGCGGAATCCCTGAAAATCTTTTGGAAAGCGAGTTTTTCGGCTATAAAAAGGGATCGTTCACCGGCGCGGATCGTAATAAAAAAGGGCTGTTTGAAGAAGCCAACGGCGGAACCTTATTTTTGGATGAGATCGCAGAACTGCCCCTGACCTTACAGGTAAAATTTTTGCGGGTATTGCAGGAAAACGAAGTCATGCCCATCGGAGAATCAAAGCCCAGAAGCATTGATGTGCGGATTATTGCAGCAACTGCCCGAAATTTGGAAGAAGATGTAAAAAAGGGAGTATTTCGGCAGGAGTTGTTTTATCGGCTTAATGTGCTGCCAATCAGATTACCGCCGTTAAGAGAACGGGTTGAAGATATTCCGCCGCTGATTCGGAATTTTATTGCAAAATTCAGCAAAGATATGGATAAAACAATCAGCGGGGTATCGCCGGAAGCCTTGTCATTATTGCTGAAATATTCATGGCCCGGCAATGTGAGAGAATTGGAAAATGCCCTGGAACGCGCCATGATTCTTGCGGAACAGGATACATTGCTGGCGGAAAACTTTCCTGCCGAACTCAGCCGGACATCATCATCGCTGCAAAACAGTAACCATTCGGTGTATGACGGGTATTCTCTGAAAGAAGCGCAGCGGGAATTAGAAAAACGGATCATCACCAAAGCGCTGATGGCTACCGGCGGAAATCGCACAAAAGCGTCTCAACTGCTTGAGATCAGCCATCCTTCGCTGCTGACCAAAATCAAGGCTTACCATATCGAACTATGACCATAACAAAGGAGAAAAGAATGATTCGAGCGGCAATCGCGGGCGCAACAGGATATGCGGGCGCGGAATTGGTAAGAATCCTTTCGGGACATCCCCAAGTTACATTGACCGCCTTAACCTCGCGGCAGTTTGCGGGGATGCCGTTTGGCAAGGTTTTTCCGGGCATGAACGGTATCGTGGATATACCCTGTGAAGAATTAACACCGGAGCAGTTATGCAATAAAGCGGATGTCGTTTTTACCGCGCTTCCGCACAAACTTCCCATGCAGATCGCACCGGAATTGATTCGGCGGGGAGTGCGTGTGGTGGATTTGTCTGCGGATTTCCGCTTCAGTAATGTATCTGAATATGAAGCGCATTATCAGCCCCACACGGCTCAGGAGCTTTTAAAGCAGGCGGTCTATGGACTGTCTGAGGTCTATACCGAGCAAATCAGACAAGCAAGAATTATCGGAAATCCGGGCTGTTATCCGACCAGCGTTCTGCTGCCCCTGATTCCTCTTCTGAAAAAAAATCTGACGGATACAAGCACGATTATTGCCGATTCAAAATCCGGCGTGAGCGGCGCGGGGCGTTCTCCGTCTCTTACCTCGCATTTTTGCGAAGTTGCGGAATCCTTCAAGGCATATAAAGCGGCAAGTCATCGCCATAACCCGGAAATGGACGAAGTCTTGAGCCGGGAAGCGGGCGAGTCGGTGCATATTACCTTTGTGCCGCATCTGATTCCCATGAGCAGGGGGATGCTGACCACCATTTATGCCGCGCTGAAGCAAGACATCAGCGAAGCTGAGATTCGTGAATGTATCCGCGAGTTTTATGCAGGGCGTCCGTTTGTGCGCGTTTGTTCTGAAGGCAGTATGCCGAATACGCTTCATGTCCGGGGAACGAATTTCTGCGATATTGGCGTCAAAGTAGATAAAAAGGCAAAGCGTCTGGTTCTGATTTCAGCCATTGATAATCTGGTCAAAGGCGCGGCAGGACAGGCGGTTCAGAATATGAATCTGATGTTCGGACTTGATGAAGCTGTGGGATTGAAGGGCGTTCCGTATCCGCTTTAATTTTGAAATGGGGAGCCTGACTCCCCATACAGATTGCGAAGATGAAGCGGTATAAAATTCTTGATCTGTATTCGGAAAAATGCGATATAAAAACTCGGATGTTTTTTCGGGTATATCAGTATGAAAATTGCTTTCCGTATAACATGAACTTTTTCATGTTTGGTGATAAAAAACTGTATAACGACTGGATAGCATCTTGACATGAATGGAAAAAACTATGATGATAAATGATTCAATTATTAACTTTCACTCTATAATTAAAGGCAATCCAAATGTTTGATTCATTTTATATTGACAATTTTCGCCTATTCAGAGACTTGGAAGTCAAGAAGTTAGGAATAGTGAATCTGATTGTCGGCAAGAATAATTCTGGTAAGAGTTGTTTTTTAGAAGCACTACGAATTTATGGGGCTAATGCTTCTCCAGAAGTTCTATTTGATATTATTAAAGAAAGAGGTGAAGATTGGGAAATAAGAATGCAACGTGGTGAAGATCAACCTGTAAAAAATTTAGGAAATCCACTTCGATACCTTTTTAATGGTTATTGTTTCCCAGAAATTGGCAAAAAGTCAATAGAAATAGGTTCATATAATGATATTACGGATAGAATCAGACTGCATTTACGTGCTTATAAGCTTTTTGAAAATGAAGAAAATCGAATTTTCAGTCGTATAGAAATTGAAGATTTAAAAGAAGATGAATTCGATAATGCCGAACTTGTTATTGAACTTGAAGAACACAATAAATTCAAACCGATTGTTCGATTAAACAGAGAGCCAAAATTTTATCTGAGAAAAATATTTTCATCATTAGAAGGTAAAATAAATGTTCAAATGGTTCCTACCAGACATATTACTGATCAAAAACTATCAATATTATGGGATAATATAAATATACATCCTCATCTGAGAAAGGAAGTTTTTGAAAGTTTAAAACTGATTGACGATAAAATCGAAGAAATTGTGCTGGTAGGAAGAGAAAACTATATCAATCCTATTTTGATTTATAATAATATTGATGCACGTATCCCATTGAAAAGTATGGGAGATGGAATAACACATCTGTTTCACATAATACTATCATTAATCAATTCCCGAGGCGGATTAGTTCTTATTGATGAATTTGAAAATGGGTTACATTATTCTGTGCAACCAAAAATTTGGGATTTAGTGTTTCAGCTTGCTAAAAAATTAGAGGTACAGGTTTTTGCTACAACACATAGTTGGGATTGTGTGAGTTCTTTTCAAAAAACAATACAAAATCATGATATTGAGGGAATGTTAATACATTTTGGTCAAAGTATAAAGAAGACAGATGAAGGGAAAGTAATTGCAACAGGTTATGATAAAGAGGAACTTCAATTGGCAACTCAGGCTGATTTAGAGGTACGATAATGGAACATAAAAATTCAGTACTATTAGTTGAAGGGCAGTCAGATGTTGATTTTTTCGAGGCATTACTCAGACACTTAAATATGCTTGATAAAGTAGCAATTAGTCCCCCAAAAAATTTCGGACTCAAAACAAATACAGTAAGCCATTTCCCTAAACTTATAGATTTACTTATCAAAAGAATGAACTCATGCCAATTACATCATCTTGGAATTGTTGCAGATGCAGACTACGTTAGTGGTGGCGGTTTCCATCAACGGTGGAATCAGCTAACCAAATGTTTGTCGGATCATAACTACCGAATACCGGAAAATCCACCGAAATTACCTTTTTCCGGAAGCATTTTCCATCATAATGATTTGCCATCTGTAGGTTTATGGCTCATGCCTGACCATGAAAATAATGGTATGTTAGAAAATTTAATTTTTCAAACAATAATAAAAGACGAGGTGCAAGAGAAACTTTTAGGCATAGCAGAACAATGTGTTAATAAGTTACCTATAAAATTATTTTCTTCTTATCACAATATAAAAGCGATTATCTACTCATGGTTAGCATGGCAAAAAAGACCTGGTCAAACATTGGATGTTACAATCAATGGAAATTTAATAGATTTAGAATCAATGAAAATACAAAGATTTATAAAATGGCTGTACAATGTTTTTGAAATTTAGTAACTGCTAACCAGTCGGTCAAGCGGCTGCGCTTATCGGCGCACCGATTACCTTGTTGTTATAGGGCTTGAGGGAAGCAATAAAATCGGATATATGAAAGTATATCGTCTATTAAAAGCGATGACTTGATTCTCAATAATGTCTTTTCAGAGACTCAGGATTTGTCAAAGAATCTGCACATGGATAGAAAATACTTATGCTGTTTTTTTTAAAAAAATTTGAACGATTCATCATTATGAGCCTTATTGTCATGATGGTCATCATTGTGATTCTGTCAACCATCGAACTGTGTTGGATCATCATTCAGGATATCGTCTCTCAACCTGTTTTCCTACTTGAAATTGATGAATTAATGGAAATTTTTGGCTTTTTTCTGTTGGTTTTAATCGGTATTGAGTTATTGGAGACGATTAAGGCTTATCTGATTCAGGGAGTAGTCCATGTCGAGATTGTACTTGAAGTGGCTTTGATCGCAATCGCAAGAAAGATAATAATATTAGATATTGCTAAGTATGACGGCTTGAAACTACTCAGCCTTGCAACTTTAATTCTAACAGTATCAATCGGTTTTTTTATTGTAAAGCGTTTTAACTGTGTAAATCCAAGCACAAAAGAATGGGAAAAATAAAATAAGGTAATATAAGAATTTAATTTAAAATACATTTAAGGAGAATCGTTTATGGAAGGTTTGAGGAATCAATGGTTCGGACAGTTTTTGAAAATCAGACCTTAATTATATAAAACAAATCGGGACGGAAATGATTAAACCGAAAGGAAAAACTATGAATTCAGGAATTTTCAGAGAATATGACATCCGGGGAATTGCCGGAAAAGACATGAATGAAAAAGATGTGGCAAATATCGGAAAGGGCGTCGGCACATATCTGAGACAGCATGGAAAAACGCAGCTTTCGGTCGGCAGAGACTGCCGGATGAGTTCGGATGCTTACGCTCAAAAAGTTATCGAAGGCTTGCGCTCTGTCGGATGCAGCGTAACCGACATCGGCGTCTGCCCCACGCCGGTATTTTACTTTTCCATTCAGCATTTGAAAACAGAAGGCGGCGTGATGGTAACTGCCAGCCATAACCCGCCGGAATACAACGGCTTTAAGCTCTGCATCAATTTGGATTCCATTCACGGTGAAGATATTCAGAAGATTCGGCAGATTATTGAGAAAAAAGCCTTTGTTGAGGGGAACGGCGGTTTGTCTTCTGCGGATGTGATTCCCGCATATAAAAAATTCCTGACAGAAACCGTTAAAATTTCAAAGCCTCTGAGAGTGGGTGTAGATGCGGGAAACGGAACTGCGGGCTTTATTGCGGTGCCGATTTTAAAAGCAATGGGCTGCGAAGTGCATGATTTATATTGTGATATGGACGGCAGATTTCCCAATCATGAAGCAGACCCGACAGTTGCCAAAAATATGCAGGATCTGATTAAAATTGTCAGAGAGAAAAAACTTGATTTGGGCATCGGCTATGACGGAGACGGCGACCGCATCGGCGTTGTGGACGAAGAGGGCAATATTATCTTCGGCGATAAGCTGATGATTATTTTTGCCAGAGAAATTCTTTCCCGAAAACCGGGCGCGACCTTTATTTCCGAAGTCAAATGCTCAAAAGTCATGTATGAGGATATTGAAAAACACGGCGGACGCGCGGTGATGTGGCAGACCGGACATTCCAGAATCAAGAAAAAGATGAAGATTGAAAAGGCGGAGCTTGCCGCAGAAATGAGCGGGCATATTTTCTTTGCGGATCGCTATTTCGGCTATGATGATGCGATTTATTCATCCTGCCGTCTGCTGGAGATCATGTCTGCCACCGGCAAAAAAATCTCGGAGCTGATTGCCGATGTGCCGAAAACCTATTCCACGCCTGAAATCCGCTTTGAATGCCCGGATGACAAGAAATTTGCCATTGTAAAAAAAGTAACCGATTATTTTCGGGAACGCTATAAGGTGATTGATATTGACGGTGTGCGGGTCTTGTTTCAAGACGGCTGGGGATTGGTGAGAGCGTCGAATACCCAGCCCGCGCTGGTTCTGCGATTTGAAGCGGATTCGGAATCCCGGCTGCTTGAAATAAAAACGCTGGTGGAATCTGTATTGAGCGATATTGAGAAAAAGATGTAAAGAGTATGGGCGGACATCACCTGATTTTAGGAGAACTCACGGATTTTCTGAGCGGACGGGTTTTGCCGGATACGCTTGATGAGCGGTATCGGCAAAAAATCGCAACGCTCTTAGTCCGGGAAAAAGGCTATCTGAAAAGCGAGATCGAAGCCGGTCGGAAGCTGTCGGTTTGCGCCGGAGAGTTCAAAGGACTTGTGCCGATAGATTTTATCGTCAGCATTGACGGCAGAATCGGCATGATGGTCAAATACGGACCCGGCTCGCTGGTAACACGCCGCCGCCCGGCAGTTGCTATGTCCCGGCTTATTGCGCCATATCAGATTCCTGTTGTCGTGGTTACAAACGGCGAAGATGCGGAAATCATCGAAGGTTCAACCGAAAAGGTCATATTCACCGGAATAAACGCCATCTTATCCGAAGCCGAACTCCGCGATAAGATGGCGAAAACCGAATTTGAGCCGATTTCGCAAAAGCGGGCTGAGATGGAATCGCGCATTGTGTATACTTATGAAATTGACGGCGCGTGTCCCTGTGATGATACGGTGTGCAGACTGA
>DYRC01000383.1 GCA_020718925.1 Desulfonema limicola | reverse complement strand
GAAGCGCTACATTGACAATCTTGTCCACAATCTTGTTGATATTGTTGGTGCTGTTTTCCAGAACTCTCACATTGCTGATAGATGACGCAGAAGATTCGGAAGATTTGCCGATATTGCGAATCAGATTCGCCACATTGCTTTTGTTTGTTCCGAGCAGTTCTTTGAGATGCTTTATTTTATCATCAGAAGACCGGGCGCGATCCGCCACAGCTTTGATTGCTGTTTCCAGCCGCTCACCCAGAACCCGATTCTCCTCCGAAGCTTTTGCCTGATTTTCCGCGCCTTTGGAAATCTGCTGAAGTGCAACCATGGTCTGACGGGATGAATTATTGGCTTCCTCAATATTCGATGACAACTGTTCTGCGGCTGCGGCTACTTCTTCGGCGGCTTTCCGGTTGTCGGTCGTATTTTTCATAGAATCCGTCAAAGCAGCCAGTTCTTCTGATGCGCTCTGCATTTCGCTGAACGCCTTGTTTTGTTCCGAAACTGCCTTGGAAGCTTCTTCTGCCGCACTGCTCTGCTCTTCGGCATTGCTGGCAATATTTTCCGCGCCTTTCAGATAGTTCATTGCGCCTTCCAGAATGTCTGTGGAATTCTTCGTAATCTCAATAGAACCCTCCATCACTTCTTCCAGAATAACGCTTATCTGCGCCAAATCTTTGGTGATAACAGCCGCTTTATCAACTTCTTCCAAAGAATTTTTGGTGGAAATTTCTATATCATCCACCACCTTCTGTACCTGTTCCTGAATTTCCTCCACCACGTTACGGATGCCGCGCGCGCTTGCTTCGGAAATTTCAGCCAAATTTCTCACTTCATCCGCAACCACTGCAAAGCCCCGACCATGTTCTCCGGCGCGGGCTGCTTCGATTGCCGCATTCAATGATAGAAGATTGGTCTGATCCGCAATCCGCAATCCGCACTACCGCGCCGACAATCTCGCCGATCTGTTCTGAATTTTTCTCCAATTCCCGAATCAGCTTGGTGGATTCAACATTGGCATTGGCGGAATTTTTGACTCCCCGAATCAATGAATCAATACCTGCTGCTGTACTTCTGATAAGATCCTGAAGATTTTTTACTTTTTTCAGAGCCATCTTAGAGCGTTCATCAGATACTTCAGCAGATTGGGTAATCTGTCCGATAGCCGCGCGCGATTCCTCAGCTGCCGAAGATGCCTGTTCTGCGGCAGTGGCAACCGTCTGCATGGTTTTACCGAGTTCTTCGGACGCGCCGGAAGCCTGCTCCAGAGAGGACGTCATTTCTTCCACAGCCGAAGCCAGCTTTTCCGCAATGACCTGCTGCCTCGCCATCGTTCTTGCCTGAGCTTTTTCTTTAGCTAATTTACGCGCATGTTCACGCTTTTCAGTCAGTTCGGATTCGTCTGTTTTTGACATCACAGCGCTTACGCTTTCCGCTTTTGCGCCGGTAGGTTTTGCCAATTTTTTAGCCATGACTATGTTCCTTTTGTTTTGCAGATTTATGTTTTGATGATAACTTTGCAGATAAGTTGTTCATAACATCAGAAAACCGGATATTAATATCAGGAAAATCGGATTTTGCAAAGAAAAAACAGAAATTTCAATCGTTTTGTTATGTCAGGAAATGGTAGAAGAGGTTATATAAAGTGGAAAGAAAACAATTTTAATTACACCCGGATCACATTGCTTCAAACACATCCCAGAAATTCGGAAAAGACTTTTCAACACAGCTTTCATTTTCAATCCGCACACCGGGCGTGATCAGCCCCGCCACTGCAAAACACATGGCAATCCGATGGTCGTTGTAGGTGTGAATTGTCGCGCTATGCGGCGTTCCGCCTTTGATGATAAGACCCGTATCATGGCAAGTGGCTTCAATGCCCATTTTGGATAACTCGGTGGCAACCGCGCTTAACCGGTCGCTTTCTTTGGCTTTCAGATGCGCTACATTCTTAATTACGGTTGTTCCGTCTGCATACGCGGCGACAACTGCAAGGGTGGGAACCATATCCGGCATATCAGCCATATCTGCTTCAATGGCTTTCAGCTTTCCGCCGGAAACCGCGATTCCGTTATGTTCTTCAATGACCTTGCAGCCCATCTGTTCAAACAGTTCCAATAAACGGATGTCGCCCTGCCCGGATTGCCGCGTGATGCCTCTGACCCTGACATCTCCTCCGGTAATGGCTGCGGCTGCCCAGAAATAGCTTGCGTTGGAGCAATCCGTCTCAACTGTATAATTTCCGGCACGATACTTCTGATTTCCCCGAACCTGAAACTGCTCATAGCTTTTCCGTGAAATTTCAATGCCGAATCTCTGCATCACCTCAATGGTCATATCAATATACGGTTTGGATACAGGTCCCTCAATCACGTTGATGTCAAGCCCGATTTGGGTGTATGGCGCAATCAGCAGCAGCGCGGACAGATACTGGCTGCTCATTCCGCATCTCAGATCAACGCTGCCGCCGCGTATCTTTCCGCCCCGGATTTCAATCGGCGGACAGCCGTTATTGTTCACAGATCGGGCAGCAATACCGGTCTGATTCAACCCATCCAGCAAATCCTGAATAGGACGCTCACACATCCGCTCTGTGCCGGTCAGGGTGGTTATGCCGTTTGCCAAAGATGCCACTCCGGCAAGCAGCCGCATGGAAGTTCCTGAATTTCCGAGAAATATCGGCGTATCGCAGGCAGTCAGTTCTCCGCTGGTTCCATATACCGTAATATGGTCAGCGTCTTCTGTGATATTCATGCCCAGTTGTCTGAGCGCGTTCAGGGTAAGCAGCGTATCCTCGCTTTTTAAGGCATTGCTGATGGTGCAGCGCCCGTCTGACAAGGCAGAAGCGATTAAAATTCTGTGGGTGTAGCTTTTTGAGCCGGGAACAATGACTTCGGCGGTTTTTATTTTTTGGGGGTGTATCTCACGCATGGCATCCTCGTTTGGCGGATCATTTCAGAAGGTTTCAGAACAAAAAAGCCCCGCTTTGGGCAGGGCATTTTCATTATACACAACAGCAGCAAATTAAACGCAGCCGGTCGGCTTGGGAAGTCCTGCCATTTTACAGGCTCCCTTACCCGGTCCTGATGGGAACAGTTCATAAATGTGTTTCAGTTTGAAGCCTGTAACTTTGGAAAGAACGCGTACCATCGGTGCGATTCCGTTCTTTTCATAGTATTCCTGAAGAACCTGAATGACCTTGTTATGTTCTTCGGTCAGTTCTTCGATACCTTCCTGAGTTTTCACATACTGCAACCACTCTTTGCATTTTCCGTCTTCATAGTTACTGATGAAACCGTCTTCATCCACGTCAAAGGTTTTTCCTTGAAAATCAACATTCGGCATTAAAAAAATCCTCCTTAAACAAAGTTTTTATTTTTACGGCATACAGCCTGTTTGAGCAGTTTTGATAAATTCGGATATTTATTATATGATTAAGCGTACAATGTCAATATGAAAAAAGCATAACTTACAGCAATTCTGATTTTCAGGCTTATCAGAATAGGGATAATGATGTCAATTATGCTTTGAAATAGCAAATAATAAATTCAGGAGAATGTTATAAAATCTGTCAGATTCGGAAGAAAAAATGTTGCAATGCAAAAAATTTGAAAAATATATTACAAGCCCA
>DYRC01000054.1:14173-16076 GCA_020718925.1 Desulfonema limicola | reverse complement strand
TGATTATTCTTTTCGGGCGTAACGGAATTGTCGGAAAGTTTGTCTATGAATGGACAGGATGGAGCATCATGTTCACATGGTATGCGGCGGTACTTGCGTCTTTTGTGGTGGCAGTTCCTTTGCTGATAAAAACGTCAAGAGCGGCGATTGAATCTGTGGATAAAAATCTGATTCAGGCAGCTTACGCATTGGGGCTTACGGAATTTCAAACCGCGCTGCATATCGTGCTGCCACTTGCCAAGCGCGGTATTATGGCTGGAATTGTCCTGTCTTTTGCCCGCGCAATGGGTGAATTTGGGGCAACGCTGATGCTTGCCGGAAATATTCCCGGAAAAACCGATACCTTGCCCATAGCGATTTATGCCAGTGCCGGAAGCGGCGATTGGTCAACAGCCAACATGATGGTCTTATGTCTGACGGTCATATCGGGAATTACGCTGTATCTTGCAAATAAACTCAGCAAGGGAACAGGATATTGAAATTTATAACCTCTCCCTAACCCTCTCCTGAAAGGCGATGGGAAATTTCTCCCTTCCCTTGCAGGAAAGGGGCGGGGTTAGGTCAAAAAACGGAGGCAATATGGACAAACCCGAACATCACATTTTTGTATGTGCAAGCTTCAGAGCAGGCGGAGAAACCAAAGGCAAAGGCGGCGTGTGTCAGAAAAAAGGCTCGATGAATTTTCTGCCGTATATTGAAAACGAAATTCTGGATCGGGGCATGAACGCTCAGATTACCAGCACGGGCTGTATGAAAGTCTGCGATCACGGACCTGTTATGGTCGTTTATCCCCAAGGTTTCTGGTATGGCGAAATTGACAGCGAAGATAAAATTGATGCGATTTTAGATGCGATTGAAGACGGCAAGGCTGCCAAAGAGTTTCTGATTGCATAACTCAGCGATAGTTGATACCTTTGCAGACGCAGGACATCCGTTATCCTGCGTCATTTGTGATTGTGGGGGGAGGAAATCTAATGAAAGACATTGTCATATATCAATCTGAAGATAACAAAGCCAAAGTTGAAGTCTCTTTTGAGGGCGAAACCTGCTGGCTCACATTAAACCAGATTTCCGACCTGTTTGAAAGGGATAAATCCGTTATTTCAAGGCATTTGAGTAATGTTTTCAAAGAAGAGGAACTTGACAAAGAAGCAACTGTTGCAAAAAATGCAACAGTTCAAAACGAAGGCGATAGAAAAGTAACAAGGGAAATTGAGTACTACAACCTTGACGCTATATTATCAGTCGGTTACAGAATCAACTCCAAACGCGGTACTCAGTTCCGTCAATGGGCTACACAACGCCTTAAAGAATATCTGATTGACGGCTATGCTATCAATCAGAAACGACTGGCAGAAAAGGAAATGGAAGTCCGACATCTTAAATCGGGCATCTGTATTCTTCGCCGCACCATTGAGCATCAGGTTCGCAGCCTGCACCAAGCCAAAGGACTTGCCGCACTGCTTGATGATTTTTCTCGTGGGCTTAGTCTTCTGGATGATTATGACCATCAGCAACTTGACCGAAAAGGAAAAAGTCAGAAAGAAGCGGCTTTTATCAGTTATGAAGAGTTTATCGCATTGATTGAAGCTATGTGTGCTGATTTTTCAAGTGATTTCTTTGGCAGGGAAAAAGACGACAGTTTTAAAAGTTCTGCTGCACAGATATATCAAAGTTTCGGTGGGCAGGATTTATATCCTTCACTGGAAGAAAAAGCGGCGATGCTTCTCTATTTTATTGTGAAAAATCACTCTTTTGTGGATGGTAATAAGCGTATTGCGGCAGCTTGCTTTCTTTATTTTTTGGATAAAAACAATTTGCTTTATGATTTAAACGGAGTAACTTTACTCAGCAATGATGCCCTTGCATCACTGACTCTTTTTATTGCTGAGAGTAAGTCTGA
>DYRC01000054.1:0-14073 GCA_020718925.1 Desulfonema limicola | reverse complement strand
TCTGATGAATGCCATGAATAAAGACGAGTCATGGGTTTTTGCCCAGTCGGAAGAACTTATTCCTTTTGCCTTGAAGCATTTCAGGTATGTATCGGTCGGCGCTCAGGATGCTGCGCGGGCTGATAAAGTGTTTTTGAAAAAATTTGCACGACTTACAAAAGAAGCCGGTGCGTATCGCTTACGGATTGCAGATACCGTAGGCATAGCAACGCCTTTTTCAATCGGCAGACTGATTCGGGAAATATCGGATGCGGCAGATGATTTGCTTCTTGAATTTCACGCACATAATGATTTGGGCATGGCTGCGGGCAATGCCATAAGTGCGATGGAGTCAGGCGCGTCTGCATTAAGCGTTACGGTCAACGGACTTGGAGAACGTGCGGGCAATGCGGCGTTAGAGGAAGTTGTGGCGGCAATCGCTGTAACAAGCTCAGATTTCTGTCAAATCAGGATGGATAAACTGATGCCGTTGTGCAGATATGTGTCCGAGCTTTCAAAACGCCCGATCCCGCCGAATAAGCCGATTACCGGCGATATGGTGTTTACGCATGAATCCGGTATCCATTGTCATGCGATGTTAAAGGAACCGCTTGCATATCAGCCATTTTCCTCTGAAATACTTGGCAGGACAAGCAGATTTGTCATCGGCAAGCATTCAGGGGCGGCAAAGCAATGAAATTTTATTTTTTGCGCTGCATTTTTACCAAAACAGCTTGGGCAATTGCTGCTGTAATTCCGGGCAGAGCGGTCATTTCGTCAATACCGGCGTTCTGAATATTTCTGATACCTCCGAAATGCGTTATCAGCATCTTTTTCCGCTTGGGACCCAAGCCGGGAATATTATCCAGAATTGAGCTTACAGAGGCTTTCTGCCGCTGTTTTCGGTGAAAAGAAATGGCAAAGCGGTGTGCCTCATCGCGGATATGTTCAAGAAACAACAACAGGTCTTTTTCCCTGCCCCACTGAACCCAATCCGCCCTGCCTGCCAGATAAATTTTATCCTCATGTTCGCCTTTTTTTTCATCTTTTTTGGCAATGCCGATAATTTCAAACTCATTTTCAAGTCCCAATTCCCTAAGAACGGATACGGCAATCCCGATTTGTCCTTTTCCGCCGTCCACCATCAGCAGATCAGGATAAGGCTTTGAATCTTCACCCTTTCCGAATCGCCGGGTCAGGACTTCGTTCATATACGCATAATCATCCTGCTCTGAAACCGTCCTGATCTTGTATTTGCGATAAGAGGATTTGTCCGGCTTTCCATTCTCGAAAACAACCCTGCCCGCCACCGGAGAAGTTCCTGAAATATTTGAATTATCAAAGCATTCAATCCGGATGGGCAGCCGATCCAGCCGCAGTTTATGTTGCAGCCGCAAGAGTTTTGCGGTTTCTGCGTTTGCCGAGTTCATCAGATCGGCAAGCGTTTTTTCGGCATTTTTATAAGCCATTTTCAGAAGACGGGCTTTTTCTCCGACGATATGCTGTAAGATTTTCACCTTTTTTTCGCTGATGTCTTTAAGTCTTGATTCAATCAGAGCAGCGTGATCCGGCTGTATCTGCGCCAATATCTCATTCGGAATAAAATGCGCCTTTTCATAATATTGCCGGATAAATGTTTCCATCAGTTCCGCATCTGTTGAAAGCGTTTCTTTAAAATTAAAATGTTTGGTTCCGATAAGATAGCCCCCGCGAACAAAAAGCATGGTGAAAACAGAATATTCAGATGAGCGGACAAACGCAATCACATCTTTATCTTTATGATCCATTGAAACAGAGACCTGCTTTTCAGCAATTTTTTCAAGGGCAAACAGTTTATCCCTAAGCTGCGCCGCCTTTTCATATTCCTGTAACTCAGCCTGTGCAAGCATTTCTGCCTTTATATTTCGGATCAGATCAGATGCCCGTCCTTTTAAGATCAGGATAACTTCTCTGACCATGCTTTGGTAAAGCTCATGGCTGACTTGAAGGCAGCATGGCGCAAGGCAGACGCCGATCTGATAATTCAGACAGGGACGGATGCGATGTCCGAATGTTTCGGTCTTGCATTTGCGAAGCTTGAATGTTTTGTGAATCAGATGAAGCGTCTCATACACCGCGCCTGAAGAAGTATAAGGTCCGAAATATAATGCCCCGTCTTTTTGGGGCTTTCTGACCATTTCAAGATTGGGATACGGATGTCCGGTATCCAATCTGAGCGAGGGATAACGCTTGTCGTCTTTTAAAATGACATTATACCGGGGCTTATATTTTTTGATCAGATTGGATTCCAGAATCAATGCTTCGGTTTCGCCGGAAGTGATAATGGTCTCAATATCTGCGATATGTCTGATCAATGCGAATACTTTGGCATTGGACTGGTCAGACGGATTAACATAAGATGCCAGACGCTTCTTCAGATTCGAGGCTTTTCCGATATAAATCACCTTTCCCGTATCATCTTTCATCAGATAGACGCCGGGTTCAGATGAAACCTGCTTGAATTGTTCGTAAAATTTATCTGAGATCATCGCTGTTTTTTTTAGTTGACAAATTTAAAATGAACTGCTAAATAGTCCGTACACTTTCTGAGCGGGAATAACTCAGTGGTAGAGTGCAACCTTGCCAAGGTTGAAGTCGCGAGTTCGAATCTCGTTTCCCGCTCCATTTTTTTTAGGCGGCATAGCCAAGTGGTAAGGCAACGGTCTGCAAAATCGTTATTCTCCGGTTCAAATCCGGATGCCGCCTCCAACATCTTCCGAATATCCCCATTAAACAAGTTATGTTTACTTCATTTAAGCTTGATTGAAAATCATTTTTATAATAAAATAACATCATCTAAAATTTATGCAAACATTAAAACGGAGTTAAACACATGTCTGCCGGTATCAGAATGATGTTAGCCTTATGTGCGATAATGGTCTTGTGCGGGGAAAATATTCCTGCGTATGCCGATATTTACAGATATGTTGATAAAAACGGCGTCATGCACTTTACCAACGCGCCGACCTCTTCGCTTTACAAGGTATATCGCCGGGATTCGGATTACGGGATTTCTTCCGGACATTCTTATTCATTTAAACCGGATGCGTATACCAGCACAAAATATGATGCCTACATCAATATGGCGTGTCAACTGCACGGGCTGCCGTTCAACCTCATCAAAGCCATTATCAAAGTGGAGTCCAATTTCAATCACAGAGCCGTGTCTCCCAAAGGCGCGCAGGGATTGATGCAGCTCATGCCCGGAACTGCCCGCTTGATGAACGTCTATGATTCGTTTGATCCCTGGGACAATATCAGCGGCGGCACACGGTATCTGAGAGGTCTGCTGGATCGCTTTGAAGGAAAAGTATCGTTAGCTCTTGCCGGATATAATGCAGGTCCCGAAAATGTTGCCAAATACAACGGCATTCCGCCATTTGAGGAAACGCAGGTCTATGTCAAACGGGTGATTCAATATTATCAGGTATTGAAAAACGCCAAATAGGAGGAGAATTTGCTTGCAAAAGTCCTGAGCAGTTCCGTCATCGGAATTGATGCGTATCTTGTTGAAGTGGAAGTGGATATTTCTATCGGGCTGCCGGTATTTGCCATTGTCGGACTTCCCGAAGCATCCGTCAAAGAAAGCAAAGAGCGGGTCAAAACCGCTATTTTCAATTCCGGTTATGTATTTCCCGATGATCGCATCACCGTCAATTTGGCACCGGCAAATATTAAAAAAGAAGGCACGGGCTTTGATCTGCCGATTGCTTTGGGCATTTTATCAGCTACCGGACTGATTTCACAGGATATTTTATCCAATTATCTTATTCTGGGCGAGCTTTCTTTAGACGGACGCATCAAGCCGGTCAAAGGCGGACTGCCGATGGCGATTGCTGCCAAACAAGCCGGATATTCAGGCATTATTCTTCCCAAAGACAACAGCAAAGAAGCATCTGTGGTTCACGGTATTTCAGTTCTGCCCATTGAGACGCTGGGGCAGGCGGTTGATTTTTTTCGCGGATTGATAACGATTGAGCCGGAAACAACGAACCTGACAGAGGTATTTGAGCAGCGGGGACAGTATGAAACGGATTTTTCCGAAGTCATGGGACAGGAGCATGTCAAGCGGTCGTTGGAAGTGGCTGCTGCCGGAGGGCATAACCTGATTATGATCGGTCCGCCCGGATCCGGTAAAACCATGCTTGCCCGCCGCATTCCTTCGATTCTGCCGCCTCTGACCTTTGAAGAAGCCATTGAAACCACAAAGATTTTCAGTGTAACCGGAATGCTCGGCAAAGATCAGGCATTGGTTACGCAGCGACCGTTCAGGTCTCCGCACCATACCATTTCCGATGCAGGACTGATTGGCGGCGGACACAGCCCAAAGCCCGGCGAAGTCAGTCTGGCGCATAATGGCGTACTTTTTTTAGATGAGCTTCCCGAATTTAAAAAGCATGTTCTGGAAGTGCTTCGCCAGCCCTTGGAAGACCTGAAAGTAACCATTTCCAGAGCGGCTTCCACCATTACCTATCCGTCAAGCCTGATGCTGATTGCGGCAATGAATCCCTGTCCCTGCGGCTTTTTTTCAGATCCCCGGCATGAATGTGCGTGTTCGCCTCAGCAGATTGATAAATATCGTTCCCGGATTTCAGGTCCTTTGATGGATCGCATTGATATTCATGTCGAAGTTCCGGCAGTTCCGTATAAAGACTTAATCGGCGGAAAACCTGCTGAATCGTCAGAAAGCATTCGCACCCGGGTGTCAAACGCCCGCGAACGTCAATCTGAGCGATTTGCCAAAACAGCCATTTACTGCAACGCGCAGATGAACAGCCGACTGATCAAAAAGCATTGCGAATTAGATAAAGCTTCGGCATCTTTGCTTGAAACGGCGGTGGATAAACTAGGTCTTTCAGCGCGGGCATACCACCGCATCCTGAAAATTTCGCGCTCTATTGCCGATCTTGAAGGAGCGCCGAATATTCTGGCGCATCATCTGTCTGAAGCGATTCAATACCGAAGTTTGGACAGAAGCAAAGGGGGCGTGTGATTTTTTGAACCGAACTGACGTTTTTCAGAACCCGCCTTTCTGTCTAATTTATGCGGGTCTTTAAATATATAAGGCAGATTGGCAATCTCTTTGTTCATATCAGATTTCAGGCTGTCTGTCAGAAATTCATATTCAGTTTCGGCAATATCTGCCTGATATATATTTAATTTCTGTTTTGCAAGTTCTATAAATTCAGGATTTATTTCATAGCCTACCGAATTTCGTTGCAGATTTTTTGCAGCACACGAAGTCGTTCCGCTGCCGAGAAACGGATCAAGAACAGTTTCACCTGCAAAAGAAAACATCTTTATCAATCTGGCAGGCAACTCTTCGGGAAACATAGCAAGATGCCCGTCCTGTTTTGCGCCTGCAAAGCTCCAATGTCCTGAAAAATAACGGTTCCATTCTTCTTTGCTCATTGCGGAAAGTTCTTTTTGTTCTTTGCCCGGTTTCGGAGGAACTCCCTGTTTTTTGAAAATCAGTATGAATTCATAGTCAATTTTTAAAATTCCGTTACGCGGATAGGGGAAACTGCCCATAATGACCGCTCCGCCTGTCGTGTTGGTGGTTGTTTTTTTTTGCCAGATTACGGCTCCCATATAGTCTAATCCGATGATTTCACAAAATTTTATGATTTCTGTTCTGATCGGAATCACTTTGTAACGTCCGTAATAAACAGATCGTGCAAACTGATC
The DNA here is from genome assembly GCA_020718925.1 of Desulfonema limicola. GTDB lineage: Bacteria > Desulfobacterota > Desulfobacteria > Desulfobacterales > DYRC01 > DYRC01. The sequence goes on along the minus strand of DYRC01000054.1, from coordinate 8,367 downwards.
GCCTATGTTGATACAGAGCCTGCACCCCTGATGTAAAACTCTGTAACACTCTCTCCAAACAAGATTCAGGTTATTGATATAATTTTCATAAGTTTCGTGATAACCGATCTGATTTTCAGTTCCGTAGTCTTTAAGCTGCCAATATGGCGGAGAAGTAATCATCAGATGAACGGACTCATCAGGCAGCAGGTTCATCTGCCGGCTGTCTCCGGCTATTATCGTATGCTTTGTTTTCAAAAATTTACTCCGTTATTTGCAATTTCAGTCTTATGCCGGATATTATATCAAATTACAATCAGAATCAACATTGACTGAGGGGCGAATAATTATTCGCCCTATATCCTGATTTACTCGCTAATCAACTTCGGCAAAGATATGAGGGTGTAATTAAAAGTGTTACTTTTCATACCCGATCAGCTTTTTTTCCGATAACTTTCCCAATCCCCGTCTGCGCGAGGCACCCTCAGCGAAAGCATGTTCTGTGCATTGTTTTCCTTCCGCCATGCTCCGGGAATTTTCAGATGGTTCCGAACAATACAGCGGTGCGCGCTTTCAATCTCACCCGAACCGACCGGCAGTCCCTTTTCCTCCGCCTCTTTATAATGAAACTGACCGGGACGGTCTGTAATTTCCTTTCATTTCAGGGGTAAGCCCGGATTTCCTCCCTTTCCCTTTTCTGTCATAGGGACGGAACAGCATATTCGGCGGTGCCGGCACCTGTGCAGATTATTGTCCATCAGAACAGCCATGCGAATGTCAGCGATAAATATGAGATTGACATCTTCTGTGCGGAATATGAGGGCGCGTATATACGAATTAAAAGTGCAGCGTGGAGACATTCTGCACTTTGCACGTTGATAAATCCTTCAATCCTGATTCAAATCCTGTAAAAAAAACGCCGACCGCTCCCGTGCTGATTCAGACAAAGAACAATCGGCGTAAAAAACACTTCTCATTTCTCACTTCTCATTTCTCACTTCTCAAAAACGCCTCTCCGATTTTCCAAACATCCCCCGCACCTTGCGTAATCAGTACATCGCCGGGCTTTAAAACTTTTTTCAGATACAACAGTGCCGCATCAGGATTTTCGGTAAAAAACACATCTTTATGTCCATGCGCCCGAATGCTTTCCGCCAGCATATCGCCGCCGATGCCTTCAATCTTTTTTTCTCCGGCAGAATAAATCGGAAGAACCGCCAATACATCTGATTGATAAAACGCTCTGGTAAATTCCTGAAACAAGGCTTTTGTCCGGGTGTAGCGGTGCGGCTGAAACAATACCGCTATCCGGCGTCCGGGCCAGCCTTCTCTGGCAGCTTGCAGCGTGGTTCTGATTTCTGTGGGATGATGACCGTAATCATCCACGACGGTTATGCCGTGAGATTCCCCTTTGATTTCAAGCCTGCGCTGAACGCCTTCTATGCTTGCCAGCGCGGATTGGATGGTTTCAAACGGAATCTCCAATTCAAGCCCTACGGCAATTCCGGCAAGCGAATTGAGGACGTTATGAAGTCCGGGCAGGCTCAGGGTTATATCGCCTAATTTTTCTTTGAAATGATATACGGAAAACCGGCTTTTCAATCCGTCAAACACCACATTCCGGGCATGAACATCTGCCTGAGCCGTCAGTCCGTAAGTCGTGAACCGCTTTCTGATTTTGGGCAGAATTTCCTGCACCGCCTCGTTATCCAGACATAAGACCGCAAGCCCGTAAAACGGCACTCTGTCAACAAAACTTAAAAATGCGTCTTTGATAGCATCCAAATCATGGTAAAAATCCAGATGTTCCCGGTCAATATTGGTTACAATCGCAATGGTCGGCGACATTCTCAGAAACGAGCCGTCGCTTTCATCTGCTTCTGCTACGATAAAATCGCCCTGCCCCAGCACCGCATTTGTGCCGATGCTTTTGAGTTTGCCGCCGATCACAATGGTCGGATCAAAGCCGCCCTTGCCCAAAAGAGAAGCAATCAGCGAGGTGGTGGTGGTTTTGCCGTGTGCGCCTGCTACGGCGACACTGTATTTCAGGCGCATCAGTTCTGCAAGCATTTCGGCTCTCGGAATTACCGGGATGGCTGCCTGAACTGCTGCCTGAACTTCAGGGTTATCCGGCTTGACCGCAGAAGAGATCACCACCACATCCGCATTTTCAACATATTCTCCCGAATGTCCTTCAAAAATCGTGCCGCCTAATTTTTTTAATCGGTTTGTAATATCTGACGTTTTAAGATCAGAGCCGGATACGTTATAGCCGAGATTGAGCAGCACTTCTGCAATCCCGCTCATGCCGATACCGCCGATGCCGACAAAATGAATATGATATTTTTTACGATACATGAATGCCCTTACCTGAATATCTGATTCCTGCAAAACATAGCAGACCGATACCGAATAATAAAATTGTAGAAGGCTCCGGGTTGGATGTGATAGGAACAGGATCAGGATCAGGGATAATTTCACCCACGCCTGACGCATCTCCGCTCATATTGTCCGCAAGCCATGAATTTCCCTCATCATCATGGCGCAGAATAATATAGTCAATGAACGTATTTTGTTTTGCATGTACGGTCAGATAATCCATCGGCTTCATCACATTTGACGCACCGGACATGCTGACCATCGTGCCATCGGTCAGATGCGCCTCAAGATAAAATGCGGCATAAGAATTATAGCCTGTGGTGAACCATGTCCCATCGTTTTTATCAAAATCAATCACGACCCCGCGGGCATCAGCGTTCCTTCCTGCCCAAAGCCAGAAATATCCGTCATGGTGAAAGTATTGCTCTTTCCATGATAAGCCCAGATCATCCGAGGTTGTGTTGTATAAGCCGGTGCTGCTGTCTCCGTAAAGCGGCGCGTATCCGTTGAAATCGTGAAAAGAGACCCCGGTAATGTCGTTCACTGCCGCTCCGTTTGTTCCGTTTTCAAAATCAATAAAAAACGCCGGAGCATTTCCTGTTATTCCGAAAAATAACACTGCCGCATACCAAAAGATCAACATTTTTTTCATAGTTTCTCCTTATGAAACCGGCACATCACGAGTGCCGGTCATGTTCATTTTGTCAAATTGACAAAGTATTCATGGAAACGGGTATCCTGAGTTAATTCAGGATGAAAGGACGTTACCAGCATTTTACCCTGCTGTGCTGCAACTGCCGTGCCATCGTCGAGTTTTGCGATAATCTCCGTATCTGCTCCCGCTGCTGAAAGCTTGGGCGCACGGATAAATATCGCAGGAAAAGGCTTGGTTTTGCCATCTTTTAAGACAGGAACATACAAATCCGTCTGAAAGCTGTCCACCTGACGACCGAAGGCGTTTCTCTTGGCGACAATATCCATGATTCCCAATAATGGCTGATCCATGCCGATATCTTTTGCCATAACGATCATTCCGGCGCAAGTCCCCCACACTGCTTTTTCACAGGCAAATTTTCGGATGGCGTCCCCAAGGTCATACCACATAGATAATTTGCCGATGGTGGTGCTTTCGCCGCCCGGTATGATCAGCCCGTCCAAGCCGTTCAATTCTTCGGGTAGCCTGACTTTCCGGGTATCTATGCCGAGTTTCTCAAGGATATGAAGATGTTCGGCAAACGCGCCCTGCAATGCCAGTACACCGATGTTCATTTCCGATTCCTTACCATCCGCGACCCGCCAGTTGTTCATGTTCCGCAAGCGAACTGACATTGATGCCGACCATCGCTTCGCCTAAGTTCTCGCTGACTTTGGCTAAGATTTCAGGATTGTCATAGTGCGTTGTTGCTTCGACAATTGCCTTTGCCCGCCGTGCCGGGTCTCCGCTTTTGAAAATGCCCGATCCGACAAAAACCCCATCCACTCCGAGCTGCATCATCAACGCCGCATCTGCCGGAGTAGCAATGCCGCCTGCTGCAAAATTCACCACCGGAAGTCGTCCCAAATCTCTGGTTTCTTTCAGCAATTCATAAGGTGCGGCAAGTTCTTTCGCATACGCCATCAATTCTTCATCCGGCATGGATTTTAATCGCCGAATATCGCCCAGCACTGCCCGCGCATGTCTGACGGCTTCGACCACATCTCCGGTTCCTGCTTCTCCTTTGGTTCGGATCATGGCTGCGCCCTCTCCGATTCGCCGCAACGCTTCTCCCAAATTGCGGCATCCGCAGACAAACGGCACTTTGAACGCATGTTTGTTGACGTGATGGCTGAGGTCCGCAGGCGTCAGGACTTCGCTTTCATCAATATAATCCACGCCGATAGCCTGAAGAATCTGTGCTTCCACAAAATGACCGATTCGGCATTTTGCCATGACCGGAATGCTGACCGACGCCATAATTTCCCGAATCAGTCCGGGATCAGACATCCGGGCAACACCGCCGGAAACGCGTATATCCGCAGGTACGCGCTCCAGCGCCATCACTGCGACTGCCCCGGCTTTTTCTGCAATCACGGCATGTTCGGGCGTAACCACATCCATAATCACCCCGCCTTTGAGCATCTGCGCCAAGCCGCGCTTTACCGTAATGCTGCCGGTTTCTTTCTGCATTGTTTCACTCATTCTTTATATCCTCCGTTTTATCTCCCAAAAAAATCACAGCGATCTTCTATTGACAAGGTTCATACCGCAAGCTATATTATCTAATAATAATAAGAATTTTCTGTTTATTATCAGATTGAAATGACCTGATAACATGAAATTCGGGTTATTATCAAGTCAAATTTACCTGATTTACCCGCTTGCCACAATTTGTGGCAGACTGCACCCTCTCAATCACACTCTGTCCCAATCTTTTCCGGGGACGGCGAGGCGGTCTGTAATAACCGCTTCTTTGCATTAATTGTCCAACAGATCACAACATGGGATTTTCCGGAAAGGATTATCATGGATCACAGCCCAGTCCATTCAATTATCAATCGCATTGCCTTTATCGGCAACTATTTACCGCGCCAATGCGGCATTGCCACCTTCACCACCGACTTGTGCGAAGCCATTGCAACAGAACATAGCAGCACGACCTGTATTGCCCTGCCTGTTAATGATACGGACGATGGCTATGCCTATCCGCCCCGTGTGCGCTTTGAACTGGTCGAAAAAGACATCAATTCATATCGCCGCGCTGCTGACTTTCTGAACATCAACAATGTCGATCTGGTCAGTCTGCAATTTGAATATGGTATATTCGGCGGACGAGCGGGCAGCCATATTCTGGCGTTGCTGCGCGAATTGCGTATGCCCATCGTAACCACCCTGCACACCATTCTGCGCGAGCCTGATCCGGATCAACGCCGTGTGCTGGAAGAAGTCGCCGCCTTGTCTGATCGGCTGGTTGTTATGAGTACGCGCGGCGCGGAATTTTTGCAGGAAATTTATCGGGTCGCGCCGGAAAAGATAGACCTCATTCCGCACGGCATCCCGGATGTGCCTTTTGTGGATCCGAGTTTTCACAAAGACTTATTCGGTGTCGAAGGCAGGATCGTCTTGCTCAGTTTCGGACTGCTCTCGGCAAACAAAGGCATTGAGACCGTCATTTCTGCTTTACCCGCAGTTGTAGAGCGATACCCGAATGTGGTGTATCTCATACTCGGCGCCACTCATCCGCATGTGATTCAGCATGAAGGCGAAACATATCGCTTGTCGCTGCAATGGCTGGCTCAGGAAAAAGGCGTGGAAAGCAACGTCATTTTCTACAATCGCTTTGTCAGTCTGGAAGAACTCATTGAGTTCATCGGTGCGGCGGACATCTACATCACGCCTTATCTCAACGCGTAGCAGATCGTCTCAGGCACTTTGGCATACACGATAGGCGCGGGCAAGGCAGTGATCTCAACGCCGTACTGGTATGCGGAAGAGATGCTGGCGGATGGGCGCGGTGTCCTGACGCCATTCCGTGATTCGGCTGCGTTGGCGGATCAGGTGATTGACCTGTTGAGCAACGAGGCTAAACGTCATGCCATGCGGAAACGTGCGTATCTGTTCGGTCGCGCAATGATCTGGCCTCAGGTTGCACGGCGTTACATGGAAAGTTTTGATCGGGCGCGCGCCGAGCGGCGGCATTTCATCCCACCCGGTTTCACTGCCAGGGCGCTTGATAAACATCCGGGCGAACTTCCGCCCCTCAGACTCGATCATCTGCGCCAGATGACAGACGAAACCGGCATGTTGCAGCACGCCATTTTTACCGTACCGAATTATCGCGAAGGATATTGCACCGACGACAACGCCCGCGCTCTGATGGTCAGCACATTGCTGGAAGCCTTGGGCAACAGCGAGGCAACTGAATTGGCTTCGCGCTATCTCGCGTTCATCTGGTATGCCTTCAATGCTGAAATCGGACGCTTTCGCAACTTTATGGATTATCAGCGTAACTGGCTGGAAGATGGCGGTTCTGATGACAGTCACGGACGCGCATTATGGGCGCTGGGTACGGTGCTGGGCAGATCAAACACAGCGGCTCTGCAAAGCATGTCCGGTCATGTATTTGAACAGGCGCTGCCTGCCATTCTCAATACGACCAGCCCACGCGCATGGGCATTTGCGCTCATCGGCATTCACGAGTATCTTCAGCGGTTTGCCGGTGACAGTCGGGCAGGTCAGGTGCGGGAAGAATTAGCAAAGCGGCTGCTGGCATTGTATCAGCATCATCGCACGGATGACTGGCAATGGTTCGAGCCGGGGCTGACGTATTGCAATGCTGCACTGCCCCATGCGCTGCTCATGTGCGGCAAATCAATCCCGAATACCGCGATGACCCAAGCCGGATTGGAATCGCTCAGTTGGCTGACTTCAGTACAGCGTGCTGATGCACATGCGGGGCATTTTGTTCCGATTGGCTCCAACGGCTTTTACGATCACAACGGCGAGCGGGCGCGATTTGATCAGCAGCCGGTCGAGGCGCAGGCGATGGTTTCGGCGTGTCTTGAAGCCTATCGGCTCACAGGCGACAAACGCTGGCGCAAAGAAGCCCGCCGCGCGTTTGAATGGTTTCTGGGGCGCAACGATCTGAATCTGCCGATCTATGACCCGACCACCGGCGGCTGCCGAGACGGACTGCATCCTGACCGCGCCAATGAAAATCAGGGCGCGGAATCAACCCTGGCATTTCTTCAGGCATTACTGGAATTGCGTTTGGCGGAAAATGATCCGCTATCAACGGAGGCACAATCTCAATGAACTATCAACATCCCGAACTCTTTCACCGTCATAAACTCAATCCCATCCTGACTGCCGCGGATTGGACATATCCCATCAACAGCGTGTTCAACCCCGGCGCAACGCTGCTGCCTGATGGCACGACCCTGCTCCTGTGCCGCGTGGAGGATCGACGCGGACTGTCCCACTTGTGTGCAGCCCGCTCGGCAGACGGCGTGAACGACTGGAAGATCGATCCCCAGCCGACACTGATGCCTGATCCCGATCACTACCCGGAAGAACTGTGGGGCATTGAAGACCCGCGCATCACTTACGTTCCCGAACTCCGCAAGTATGCCATTGTTTATACGGCATACACCCGCGACGGACCCGGCGTTGCACTGGCATTTACCGAAGATTTTCACCACTTCGAGCGATTCGGCGTCATCATGTCGCCGGAAGATAAAGACGCGGCATTGCTGCCGCATAGGATTGGCAATTACTGGGCGCTGATTCATCGTCCGGTAAGCGCGCCCGGCGCACATATATGGGTTTCGTACTCGTCCGATCTGCGGCACTGGGGCAGTCATAAGTTGATGCTGGAAGCCCGAAAAGGTGCGTGGTGGGACGCGAACAAGATCGGGCTATCGGTGCCGCCTATCGAAACCCCGCAGGGCTGGCTGGTGATTTATCACGGTGTGAAGCAAACGCCTGCCGGGTGCCTGTACCGGCTCGGTTTGGCGTTGTTTGATCTGCATACACCGGAACGCTGCCTGAAACGCGGCAGTGAATGGATATTCGGACCCGAAGAACTTTACGAACAGCATGGCGATGTGGGGTATGTCGTGTTTCCATGCGGCTACACCCTTGCTCCTGATGGGGACACGCTGAATCTGTATTATGGGGCGGCGGATTCAAGTATTGCCCTGGCGACCGGCAGTGTGCAGGCGATGCTGAAGTGGCTGGAACAAGAACGCTGAGTATAGCAGCCGAAAGTAGTGGTTCAACGAGCCACTACTCATTTTTCATCTCCCTAAAAATTCATCGCGTAAGCCCACAAAATCGAATAAAGTCGGCTCTTCTTCAAAATCAACAAGGATGTCAACATCGCTGTCTTTGCTCTGCCTTTGTTTCACATACGAGCCGAAAATTCCGATTTCTCTGATTTTATAGCGTTTCCCTATCGATTAAACAACATATCCGCAATTTTCTGTGATCATATTCAAAGCTTCCGATACAGCTTCATTCAGAGCTTCTTC
>DYRC01000053.1 GCA_020718925.1 Desulfonema limicola | reverse complement strand
TGCGCTCAATAAGCCGCCCGTCAGCGGTGATGAGATATGGGTTGCAGAAGGCTTGCATAAACTCGCCGCAGATAAAAAAATCCCCTTGACAACCATCCCGCATTCATTCAATAATTCTTATCCTAAAAAAACTGTTCCTATTGAAAACGCCATGAAAAGGTTGATGCTGAGATTTGCATCCTGACTAAAAAAAGGCTTGTTATGACAACAGAATTCTTTTATAAAGCAAAAAACAACTTCAATGCTGCACAACTATGCCTTGATAACGGCTTTTATGACGCCTGTGCGAATCGCGCCTATTACGCTGCTTTGCAGGCTGCGCTTGCCGCGCTTGCGGATAAAGGCATAAAAAGAGACAGAGTTGAGCATAAATGGGTTCATGCCGATTTTGCCGGTAAACTGATCAGAAGCCGGAAAATCTATCCGACAAAACTGAAATCATATCTGCCGGATATGCAGATTATCAGAGACTGGGCTGATTACAAATCCGAAAACATCAGCAGAAAGAGAGCTTCCGAACAGCTTCTCATGGCAAAAGAAATGCTTACACTCATAGAAAAGGAGATAAACAGATGAGAATCAATTTCAAACAGGAAGAACTCATTAAAAAAATAATGAAATCTGTCAGAAGAAAGTTTCCCGAAGTCGAATTCATCAAAATTACGGAAAGCCCGGAAGACCCTGAAACTCTGTGGATAAATGTAACCGCGCCGAAAGATGAGGACAGAGAGATGGAACTGATAAAATTTGCCGGTAATAAAGCAATAGATATTCTGCTGGATTACGGGTATTATTTTTTGGTTATGCCGAACGGACAGAGAGACAAAGAAATCCTGCTGGCTGCGTAAAAACAACAAATTTTCTTGACAAATATCCCGCATTCATTTCATAATTTATTTTTAAAAAAAGTTGTTCTGATTGCCCAAAACCCGCATGGAGATTAGCCATGAAAAAACTGCTTTCTGTGTTTTCGGTACTTTGTATGATGGGACTTGCGTTTCCGATGTTGGGAAATGCTGCGATTTATTATGTCAAATCCGGCGGCACAGGTACTTGCTCAGACTGGGCTAATGCCTGCGGAGACTTGCAAACCGTAACTGCTACTTCGGTCAGCGGAGATGAAATATGGGTTGCCGCAGGAACTTATACGCCCGGCGCTGTTCAGACAGATAGCTTTCTACTCAAGCCCGGCGTTAAAATTTACGGGCATTTTGCAGGCACTGAAACCGCAGTCAGCCAGAGAGTTTTAACAAATGCCGCATATACCACCACGCTGGATGGTGCTGGTAACAATTATCATGTTGTTTATGCTGATGGCACAGGCGCAACAGTTATTGACAATGATACTGTCTTAGACGGTTTTACCATCACCGGAGGAAATGCAAACAGCGTGTCTCCCAATGATTCCGGCAGTGGCTTTTATTGCAAAGGAGAAACCGCTGGAAAAAAATGCAGCCCGACCTTGAATAATATTGTGTTTAACAATAATTCAGCTACTTCAGTAACGGCGAGAGGCGGAGCGATGCATAACAACGGCAGCAACGGCGGCACGAGCAGCCCTGTCCTGAATAATGTTCAATTCAACAACAATTCGACAGCCGTGCCATCAGGAAATGGCGGAGCAATGTATAACAACGGTGACGGCGGCGGCACTAGCAGCCCTGTCCTGAATAATGTTCAATTCAGCAGCAATACGGCAGGCACCGGCGGGGCAATGTATAACAGTGGTGTAAGCGGCACTAGCAGCCCTGTTTTGACTAATGTAACTTTTACCGGCAATATAGCATCAGGCGGCAGCGGCGGGGCTATGTATAACTATGGTGGTAATGTTGGCGGAATAAGCAACCCCGTTTTGACCAATGTTACTTTTACCGGCAATTCGGCATCAGGCGGAAACGGCGGGGCTATGTTTAGTTATGGCGACACCGGCACGAGCAGCCCTGTTTTGACTAATGTTACTTTTACCGGCAATTCGGTATCAGGCGGCAGCGGCGGGGCTATGTCTAACTATGGTAATAACGCCGGAGGAATAAGCAGCCCTGCTCTGACGAATGTTATCTTTAGCGGCAATTCGGCACCAGGCGGCACCAGCGGCGGGGCTATGTATAATTATGGTACTACTGGCGGTACAAGCAGCCCCACTCTGATCAACGTTACTTTTTCAGGTAATTCAGCATCATTCGGCGGCGCGATTCGCAATTTTGCAAGTGTGGGTACATGCAGTCCTGTTCTGAAAAATGTTATCTTATGGGGTAACATCGCGACTACCGGTTCTCAGATTTCCAACGATAGTGCTACGCCTGTCATTTCTTACAGTCTGATTGAGGGAGGGGGAATATCCAATTTCGGCACAGCTTTTGTTACCTACGGCGGCGGCAATATTGAAGCTGATCCGTTGTTTGTCAATCCTGCTGCCGGAGATTATCATCTTCAACTCTGCTCTCCGGTGATCAACAAAGGAGATAACTCTGCTGTTGCTATTTCTGCGGATATTAGCGGCAATCCCCGCATATTCGACAGCACGGTTGATATCGGAGCTTACGAATATCAGATTTCTCTTTATAAAGCTGTTTCTATGTCAGCCGTCAGTTCAGTAAACGCTGTCAGTGTTGCTGCCTCTGCGGTTGCTGCCGGAGCCGGAATTACCGAGTACGGCTTTTACTGGTGGAATGCCAATGATTCATCAGGCTATCTTCCTGTCGGATCGGGTGCAGGAAATTTCAGCCTGACGCTGACCGGACTCAAGCCGGATAACACCTATAATGTCCGGGCTTATATCAATGTCTGCGGGCAGATAATCTCTTCGGATGCGCTGACTTTCACAACAAGAACTTCGCAAATCCCGGTTGTTCATACCTCTTCCGCATTCACACTCACCGGCTCCGACATTGACGTAAGCGGAGAAATCACGGATGTCGGAGGTTCGCCGATACTGATTTACGGCTTTGTGTATGCGGATCATCCTGTGCCGACAGTCTGGGACAAAGCATTGGCATTTTCATGGGATACGGCGCTGCCGCTGTCAACCGGTAAAGCATTCTCAGGCACAATCACAAATCTTGCGCCCGGCACGTATTACCTCCGCTCTTATGCCCATAACGAGATAGGAACCGCTTACGGACAGGAAATCACGTTCACGATTTACACGCCCGGATTCACAGTATCCCCGGCAACCGGACTGACAACTTCCGAAAGCGGCGGTTCCGCAGCCTTCACAGTGAAAATCAATACCCAGCCGACCGGCAATGTTACGCTGAACCTGAGCAGTTCGGATAGCACCGAAGGAACAGCCTCACCGGCAAGTCTCACTTTCACGCCTCAGAATTGGAACACGCCGCAGACCGTAACAGTTACGGGTGTTGACGATTATCTTGCAGACGGAAATCAGAGTTATAACATAAGCTTATCTTCCACAGTTTCAACGGATTCCGCATACAACGGACTCAAGCCGGATGATATTCCGGTTATCAATACAGACAACGATACGCCCGGATTCACGGTATCTCCGGCAGACGGGCTGACAACTTCCGAAAGCGGCAGTCCGGCAGTATTTTCAATCCGGCTCAACACCCAGCCATCAGCCGATGTTACGGTGAATCTCAGCAGTTCGGATGCCGCCGAAGGAACGGTTTCACCGGCAAGCCTGATGTTCACATCTCAGAATTGGAATGCTTTTCAGATGGTTACTGTCAGCGGTGTTGATGATACCTTGATTGACGGTGAGCAGAGTTATAAGATAATTCTTTCCCCTGCAATTTCAAATGATTCGGGGTATAGCGGACTGAAGCCCGTTGATGTAACGCTTGTCAATCTTGACAATGATCAGCCGCCCCCGCCGCCGGTCAATCAGGCGCCGGCTGCGAATGCGGATAATTATTCAACAAATCAGGATACATCGCTGAATATCATCGCGCCCGGTGTTCTGGCAAATGATATGGATGCGGATAAAGATACGCTGACGGCTGTGAAAGTCAGCGATCCGGCAAACGGCATACTGACTTTCGGCAATAACGGCTCGTTCATTTACACACCGAAATCAGGCTTTTACGGCACGGACAGTTTCAGCTACAAGGCTTATGACGGCAAAACGGATTCCGCTCCTGTTGCGGTGAAAATCACGGTGAATTATGTTCCGCCGTATTATCCGCCTTATGTTCCGCCGCCTGATTATAATGAGCCTACGCCGACTCCGACGCCTGTGCCGACTCCGGTACCTACGCCTACGCCGACCCCAGTGCTGACGCCTACACCTGTGCCTACGCCGACCCCGACGCCTGTGCCGACTCCGGTACCGACACCTACGCCGACCCCGGTGCCGACGCCCACACCTGTGCCGACGCCTACGCCTACCCCGACGCCGACTCCGGTACCGACGCCGGTGCCGACTCCCACACCAGTGCCTACGCCGGAACCTACCCCGGAGCCGTCTCATGGCGATCCGCCGAAATCTCCGGTATTGCTCAGTCCCGGACTTCAGGCGGTTATCGCTCACGGATCTGTCATGTTGTCGGCAGACTCTTTCTCTGCCCCCGGAAATCAGCAGCACATTGAAACGCATTGGCTGACGCAGAGAGCGGATCGGCTTTACCGCTCAGGCAGCAACGCTCTTTTTGATGAGCACACGGTTACTTTCGGAGATATGACCGGTTTTGAATTTGCAGACGTTATTCCGGGTATGAAATATATCTGGAAAACAGGATACAGAAGTTCGGGAAACAGCAGGATTTCATGGTCGGATGAATCATCGTTCATCGTGGGAATCCCCGAACAATCTCCGGTTACGGAAATTCCGGGCGGCGATACCGTAGCGCAGTATCAGATGTTCTCATTTCCTTACTGGTTGCAGAACGAAGATGCGGCGGCGGCTCTGAGAGCGTTTATCGGCGGGTATGATACAAGAATGTTCAGAATCGGAACGTTTGACGCGAATACCGACGGGTATATCGAATACGGAAAAGGCATGAAAATCATTCCGGGAAAAGCTTACTGGATTCTGTCAAGAAACGGGGTTAAGCTGACAGTTACGGGCGTTCCGGTCAGTCTGAATCAGACAATCGAAGTGATACTTGACAACGGCTGGAATATGATTGCGGCTCCGAATAATGCGGATTATGACTGGGGCAGAGTGGAAATCATGGTCTATGATGACAATCTGAAAGTGATTTACGGACCCGCGCCGATGTCTGCCGAAAATTCTCAGAATTATGTTGATATTCTGTGGCAGTGGCAGAACGGCGATTATGTGTCCGCGAATACCTTGGAGAAAAACAAAGGTTACTGGATAAAAGCAAAACAGCGTGGCGTTGTCTTGCGATTTCCCGAAACAGCGCGGGGAAAATCCGCAACAAGATCGGAGAAAAGAAGCAGTTCTGCTGAAAAGCCGCCGATGCCTATGACAAACACCGCGTTTAATGTCAACACTGATTCGGCGGATGCTGCCGGAGGATGCTTCATCAACAGCGTAGCGCATTAGACGGCGGAGGTTCTTTTAAACCGGAATATTTTCCGGAATTGATATTATGGCGGATATTATTTGATTTGTCGTGCAGAATCATATAAACTGTCTCTATGACGCACGATAAACCATACATCATCGGCATTGATTTGGGAACGACCAACTCTGCCTTGTCTTATGCGGATTTGAGAGAAAAAACGCCTCAGATCAGGATTTTTGCTATTCCGCAACTGACCGGCGCGGGTGAAATTTCCGCTCTGCCGGTCCTGCCTTCTTTTCTGTATATTCCGGGTAAATATGAAACTGCGCTGTCCGATAATTTTGTCGGCACACTTGCCAGAGATTATGGCGCAAAAATTCCGTCCCGCTTAGTCTCATCGGCAAAAAGCTGGCTGTGTCATGGCAATGTTGACAGACATGCCAAAATTCTTCCTTACGGCGCGGGTGATGAAGTGTTCAAAGTCTCGCCGGTTAAAGCCTCTGCCGAATACCTGAAGCATTTGCGGATGGCGTGGAACACTGCTCAGGGAGATGATGAAGACCTCTGGCTGGAGCATCAGACCATTATTATCACGGTTCCGGCATCTTTTGACGAAGTGGCGCGGGATTTGACGCTTGAAGCTGCGAATCTGGCGGGATTGAAGCGGGTTACGCTTATCGAAGAGCCGTTAGCCGCTTTTTACAACTGGCTGATTCAACATGAAAACTGCTGGGGGGATTTTGTCAAGCCGGGCGAGTTGATTCTGGTCTGCGATGTGGGCGGCGGCACAACAGATTTCACATTAATCAGTCTGCGCGAAAGTGAATCCGGCGGTCCCCGATTTGAGCGCATAGCGGTCGGAGAGCATCTGATTTTAGGCGGAGATAACATGGACCTTGCGCTGGCGCGTCAGGTGGAGACCCGCTTTTCCGATAAAAAATCCTCATTAAGCGCGGATCGGTGGAAATCGCTGTGTCATCAATGTCGTCAGGCAAAAGAACTCCTACTGAGCCAACAGATAAAATCCAAAAAAATCACGCTGATGGGCGAAGGTTCAAAGCTGATTGCCAAAACGCTTTCTGCCACGCTGACGGGCAAAGAAGCTGAAAAGGTCATTGTGGAAGGCTTTTTTCCGATGGTTGAGCCGGAAGAGTCTCACACCCCTGCCCCTCTCAAGAGGGGAATTACTGAATTTGGGCTGCCGTATCAGCATGAACCCGCCATTACCCGCCATCTGGGGCAGTTTTTAGCGCGGCATCACGCCAAACCTGACCTGATTTTATTCAACGGCGGGGCGTTGAAACCTGTGGTTATTCAGGAACGCATTCGGGCGGCAATCCGATACTGGTTCAAAGAAAACGATGAGCGCATTCCGCGCGTGCTTGAAAATCCTGATCCTGATCTGGCGGTTGCGCTGGGCGCGTCTTATTACGGCTTGGTCAAAACCGGGCGGGGCGTGAAAGTGGGCAGCGGCAGCGCGCGCTCGTTTTATCTGGGCATAAGGCGAGCGGGACAAAAATCTGCGCTTTGTCTGATAGAGCGCGGGCTTGATGAAGGCAGCCATATTGAGCTTGCGGACAAACAATTTGAGGTGATTGCTAACCAGCCCGTGAGTTTTGACCTATACAGTTCAAGTTTCCGATCCGGAGACCGGTGCGGCGATCTGATTGATATTGATGATTCGCTGACCGCACTCCCGTCAATTCGCACGATGGTTCAATTCGGGAAAAAAGGCACACAGACCCGGATTCCCGCGCAAATCGAAGCAGAATATTCCGAAGTCGGAACGCTGGCGTTGTGGTGTAAATCCGGTATCAGCGACCATCGCTGGCGGCTTCAGTTTCAGTTGCGCGGAAATGACGGCGCGGCGGCGGTTCCGGTTCAGGATGCGATTGAAGACAGCGTGGCAAAAGCCGCCTGTCTCAAACTGCGGCAGGGGTTTTCCGCAGAAAATTTCTCCGATACGCTGGTAAAAGAAATAGCCGCATTATCCGAAATGCCCAAAGAAAAATGGTCTTTGGGCTTTATCCGAAGTTTATCCGATGAACTGATTGCCATGATTGATGCCCGGAAAATCAAGCCGGATATGGAAAGCCTGTGGCTGAATCTGAACGGATTTTGTCTGCGCCCCGGATTCGGAGACGGATTTGACGAGCATCGCTTAAAATCCGCATGGAAAATATATAAGCCGGGTATGATCTATGCCAACAATGCCCGCGTCCGCTCCGAATGGTGGATTTTCTGGAGACGGGTTGCCGGAGGGCTGAACAGTGGGCAGCAGCGTCAGTTTATTCAGGATTTAAGTTCTGCAATCATATCCGGCAAAGGCAAAATCGCGCATCAGGAGCGGATTGAAATCTGGATGGCAGTGGCAAATCTGGAACGGCTTTTGGCAAAAGACAAAGTGATTTGGGGGCGAAAGCTCTTATCTGAAATAAGTCCGAAAAAATGCCGTCCCCAGCAATTTTGGGCATTATCGCGCATCGGCGCAAGGGAACTGCTGTATGGTTCTGCGGATCGGGTGATTCCGCCGCATGAAGCTGCATCATGGATTGAGGCGATATTGTCTCAGAATTGGCATGACATCAAGCCGGTCGGGGCTGCGCTCGCGCTGATGGGGCGCAAAACCGGAGATCGGATGCGCGATATTGAAGACAAGTTGAGAGAACGGATTATCCTCTGGCTTGAGCAGCATGATCTCAATTCTCATGTCCGATTTCTCAAAGAAGCCGTATCTATGGAAATGCCGGAACAAAGCGCGATGTTCGGCGAGTCCCTGCCATCCGGGATTGTGCTGAAAGATTGAATTTCCTGCCGAATTTCTCCTTAATGAATCATTATTTTTTCAGTAAAACTTAAAATGCGCCTTAACATAATAAACTCCCTTGAAAAATTTTTATCTAAGGGGTAAAAGCGGTTTTATCTTATTTTTTTATCAGGAGAATTGATATGTGTCGGTTATTTGCAATCACGAGCAAATCGCCTTTGTCGCCGATGGTGGCAATTGAGGCGCTGAATGTGATGAAAGAAGGGCATGACGGATCCGGCGTAGGCTTGTTTCTGCGCGATCTGGGCGGTCCCTTTGAAGAAATGAAAGACGCGCCGATTCTGTCCGGAATCTTCAGTGATGACGGGCTTAAACGGCTGGATACATTTATGATGGATATCGGATTTATGACCAAGTACAAGATATCCATCAAACTTCCCAAAACCCCGCCGTCGGGAACGCCTAAACGCGATGTGTATTTAGTCCGGGCGTATGAATATCCGGAAGAATGGGAGCGGTTAAGCAGTGAAGAACGGTTGAGCCGCCTGCTGATTCTGCGCCTTGAACTCAGAAAGATGGGCGAAGAAAAAGGCGATATGATTGTATTTTCCTTCTGGCCCGATGTGATTATGCTCAAAGAAATCGGTGATCCGCTGCAAGTTGCCGAATATCTGGGCTTGGACAGAAAAGAGCTTGCGGCGCGGATTATCATGGCGCAGGGGCGTCAGAACACGAATTACGCCATCAATCTGTATGCCTGTCATCCGTTTTTTATTGAGGGCTTTTCGACCATGACCAACGGCGAAAACACCGCATTTGTGCCGATTAAGGAATACCTGATGTCCCGCGGATTTCATGGGTATATGGGCTATCAGTCAGATTCGGAAGTGTTCACGCATATTCTGCATTACAGCATCAATCGGCTGGGATTGGATATTGAAGCATACAAGCATGTCATTACGCCGTTGCAGCGAGACGATATTGAAAAACATCCGAATGCACAGTTTTTAAAACATCTCAAGCAAGCCTGCCGCCGTCTGATTATTGACGGACCTAACTGCGTCATGGGCAGTCTGCCGGATCATAGTCTGTTCATGGTTCAGGACAGAAAAAAACTTCGTCCGGGCGTTGCGGGCGGAAAACCCGGCAAATTCGTATTTTCATCTGAAATCTGCGGATTGGACGCCGTGATTCCCGACCGCGACAAAAGCAAAGACTTTCAACCCATGTATTTAGACACGGTGATTGTGGGACCGGAGCGGGAGGAGATTAAAATATGTTGTCAGACCGAAGCATTAAACCATCTTCACTAAGCATCAAGGATCTGCCTTGGCAAATCCTGTGGAATAAAGATAAATGTACGCTCTGCGGCAGTTGCACGGCAGTATGCCCGATTCATGCAATTGAGTTGGGCGCGTTTCGCAAACGGACGATTCACCTCTCCCCCAGCCCCTCTCCTGACAGGATAGGGGAGACTCCCCCTGCCCTTTCAGGGAAGGGGGACGGGGGGTTAGGTCGGGGCGGGGTAAATGAATACAGCGTTTATCACGGCATCCGGCAGAGAACTGATCCGGCGTACGCGTGTATCGGGTGCGCGATGTGCAGCATGGTCTGCCCCAATGACGCGATTCTTCCGGCAAGAAGCGATGAAAAAGATAAGCTGAAATTTCACATTGATCGGGGCGGGCAGCCCAGAAGCCGGGGCGGACGCCGAAACAATAACGAAAGCCTGTTGGATCAGATCAAATTTATCCGAATTTCTATGCTCACGGACCCCGCGCTGGATGCGGGACGTCATGAATTTGAAATCCGCTCATTGCTGGGGCGCGTTTTATCTCCGGAAGAAAACCTGAAATTTATCAGTGAAAACGGCTGGATTCCGCCGGTGCGCGAAATTTATCCGCTGATTATCGGCTCTATGTCTTTCGGCGCGTTATCTCCGAATATGTGGGAAGGGCTTCAACTTGGCGTAACCTATCTTAATGAAGAAATGGGAATGCCGGTCCGGGTGTGTACCGGCGAAGGCGGCTGTCCGCCCAGACTGCTCAGGAGCCGTTTTCTGAAATATGTGATTTTGCAGATCGCCAGCGGTTATTTCGGCTGGGATGAAATCATTCATGCGATCCCGGACATGAAGGTTGATCCTTGCGCCATTGAAATCAAATACGGACAGGGCGCAAAACCCGGAGACGGGGGCTTGCTGATGTGGTATAAAGTCAACAAGCTGATTGCGGCAATCCGGGGCGTTCCTAAGGGCGTGAGTCTTCCCAGTCCGCCCACGCATCAGACTCAGTATTCGATTGAAGAATCCGTAGCCAAAATGATCCAGTCCATGTATATGGCATGGGGATTCAGAGTTCCGGTATATCCTAAAATTTCAGGAACTTCGACAGCACTTGCAGTATTGAACAACCTTGCCCGAAATCCGTATGCCGGAGGTTTGGCTATTGACGGCGAGGATGGCGGAACCGGCGCGGCATACAATATTTCTATGAATCACATGGGACACCCCATTGCCAGCAATATCCGGGATTGCTATCTCAACTTGGTTAAGGTGGGAATGCAGAATGAAATTCCGATTTTTGCCGGAGGCGGCATTGGCAAAAACGGCAATCTGGCGGCAAACGCGGCTGCCTTGATTATGCTGGGCGCAAGCGGCATACAAATCGGCAAATACATCATGCAGGCAGCAGCCGGATGCCTCGGATCCGAATCTGACCGATGTAATGTCTGCAATATCGGTTTGTGTCCCAAAGGCATTACCTCTCAGGATCCGCGGCTGTATCGGCGGTTAGATGTTGATGCAGTGGCACAGCGCGTGGTGGATGTGTTTTTAAGTTTTGATACGGAACTCAAAAAGATAGTCGCGCCTCTGGGACGCTCGACTTCGCTGCCTATCGGTATGTCTGATGCGCTGGGAATCGGCGATTACTATGCTGCGGAGCGGCTGGGTATCCAATACGTGGTGTGAAAATAGTGTGAATTATGTTCGCTGACGCTCACGACTCTGAGTTATGAGCGTCAGCGGGTTTTTCTGTCATTGCGCGGCCAGCCGTTGAAGCCGCACGGATAGCAGTGGAAAAATCAGAAATATCATCATCACGCCGCTAATCCACAAGGGATAGGCATAGCCGAAAGCTTCTCCGATAGCTCCGTAAACCAGCGATCCCAAAATATATCCGATCATGGTGGCAAGATTAATCAGCCCCGCGTTTCCGCCCAGATGTTCTGCGGAAAAAAGTTTGGCAATGCCGTAATACATCACCAGCATCATATAGCCATCGCCTATTCCATGCAGAATGCGAAACGATACAGATACGGGCAATGGCGGGAAAATCATGCCGATATGTCCGATACCCGATGCAGCAAGCCCGTAAATGGCAATTTTATGCGCGTTTCCGTTTTTGCCGATCTGATCTCCGGCAACCATAACCGTAATGATAATTGCCGCAAATTCTGCCGCAAAATACCATCCCATTGTGTCTATGGACAAATGCAGAACTTTTCTCAAAAACAGCGCGTAACTGGTCTGTTCCGCGCCCCAGTGGCTTGCAAACAACATCAGCCACAGCGCAAAAAGAATAACCTTTCTATTGGAAAAATCAGCTTTATATTCGGCAAAACTGACTTTTGCCACCGGCGTCGGTGCAAGAAATGCCGATGGAATGGTGAGTAAAAGAATCACGCCGCCTACAATCATCAGGGTATTTTCAAAATCAAACCGGCGAATCAGATAAGCAGATGAAATAATGCCGATAGTTGCGCCGATAAACCGCCAGCTTTGATAAAATCCGATGCGGGTGCCTACTTCTTTTCCCGAATCGGTTTTTAAAAACTGAACGTCCAAACTCCAGCGAAACAGCCATGTTGACAATGACCAGATAAAAAATACCGGCAAAAACAGCCAATATGCTTTGACGATTCCCATAAACACAAAGCTGACAGCCTGCACCATCAGCGCGGCAATCACCAACGTGCGACTGGTGATGCGGTCGTTGCCGATGCCTGAAGGCAATGCGGCAAACATGCCGGTCAGGGCGTGAAGTGAAAATAAAAAACCGATCTGATTTCCGCTAAATCTGAGATTTTCACTGAAAAAAACCGAAATCAGAAATGTGGTGATGGATGTAACCAGCGTAAAAACGCTCATAATCAATGATGGAAACCAGTCTGTTCTCATACTCCGATACCTCTTGCGTGAAGAAAATCTGATCTTATAAACCTGAAATAAAACCGATGCAAGATAAATCAGAGCGGATCAGCAATTCTGATTTCGGATTCCGAACAGAAAAATCTTTCATCCTGTGATGAGTGGGATATAGAATATCCCTATTGATTGGATAATATATCCGCAATATCCGATTCAAACTCACCTAACCCCCCTGCCCCCCTTCCCTGAAAGGGAAGGGGGGAGACACTCCCCTCTCCGTTTCGGGGAGGGGGCGGGGGAGGGGTGCGAATCGGAATAAGATTTTCAGCTTAAATCGCTCACTGTTTTTTCAAAGATCGGACAGCGTTTCTTTTCCGGGTTATATTCATTTTTTTCAGCGTTCTGTCCATTGCCGATTTGCTGACTTTTTTACCGAATTTCTGTTCATAATGCCCGCAGAGTTCTTTCAATGTCAGCTTGGGCTGTCGGCGGATAAGTCCGCTGATAAATTCACATCCGTCTTTATTGATTGCCGATGTTTGTCCTCCCCCGTGCGGTTTGGGACGGATATGACCGTTCTGTCTGAAATTTTTTATCAGACCGGAAACAAATGTCAGAGAAACCTCAAACCTTACGGCAAGTTTTCTCATAGAACCTTCTCCGTTCTGATAAGCCTTTAAAACTTTTTTCCGTAAATCAGCCGAATACGCTTTCATAATATCCTCCTGAAATTTTCTATGCGGTTTATAACCGCTTTCAGTTTTCAGGTCAATAGGGAAACGCCATATTTAAAATCGGGAGGTTCCGAAGAGAGTTAAATCAGGCTCTCTTCGGAAACAGAAGCTTAATCCGTATCAAACTTAATTCCCTGCGCCAGCGGCAGACTTTCTGACCAGTTAATCGTGCAGGTTTGCCGGCGCATATAAGCTTTCCATGCGTCAGAGCCGGATTCCCGCCCTCCGCCGGTATCTTTCTCACCGCCGAATGCGCCGCCGATTTCAGCACCGGATGTGCCGATATTCACATTGGCAATGCCGCAATCACTTCCGGCATAACTTAAAAATGCCTCAGCTTCTCTGATGTTATTCGTAAAAATTGCCGAAGACAAGCCCTGCGGCACATCGTTATGATAAGCAATGGCTTCATTCAATTCTTTGTATCGGATAAGATAGAGAATCGGCGCAAAGGTTTCTTCCTTCAATATGGGAATATCTGCCGAAACTTTGCAAATACAAGGGCTTACATAAGTTCCTGTATCGTAAATTCCGCCGGAAAGAACCTCGCCTCCGTAAAGTATCTGCCCGCCCTGTCGTTTCACTTCTTCAAGCGCGGTCTGCATATTGCTGACAGCTTCCCGATCAATGAGAGGTCCCATGAGAATATTGTCGTTAAGCGGATTTCCGATCTGAATCTGCTGATATGCTTTGATTAAAGACGCTGACAATTTATCAAAGATAGTTTCATGCACAATAATGCGGCGGGTGGTGGTGCATCGCTGCCCCGCAGTGCCTACCGCGCCGAACACAATCGCCCGGATTGCCAGATCAATATCTGCATTGGGCGTAACAATAATCGCATTGTTTCCGCCAAGTTCCAAAATACTTTTCCCAAGCCGCCCTGCCACCACCTGAGCAATATGCCGCCCCATCCGCACACTTCCGGTGGCAGAAATCAGCGGAATCCGGCGGTCGCAAATCAAGGTCTCGCCGATGTCTTTGCGATTTCCGATAACTATGCTCATCAGTCCTTGGGGAAGCCCGTTTTCTCTGAACACACGCCATGCAATCTTTATTGCCGCAATCGCAGACAAGGGGGCTTTGGATGAAGGCTTCCATATCACCGTATTGCCGCAGATCAGGGCAATCATGGCATTCCACGCCCATACCGCCGCCGGAAAATTGAACGCGGAAATCACGCCGACCGGTCCTAACGGCTGCCATTGTTCATACATGCGGTGATCCGGACGCTCGCTGGGCATGGTCAGTCCGTAAAGCATTCGGGATTGACCTAGGGCAAAGTCCGCAATATCAATCATTTCCTGAACTTCGCCTTCGCCTTCCGCCCGGATTTTGCCGACTTCCAGCGTAACCAGCGCGCCCAATTCTTTTTTGTACTCACGCAGCGCATTTCCGATTTGACGGACGATTTCCCCGCGTTTGGGCGCAGGAACTTTACGCCATTCCTGAAACGCCTGAACAGAACTTGCCAGAACCTGCTCATACTCATTGAGCGTTGCACAGCGGACTCTGCCAAGCGTCTGACCGTCTATCGGCGATACAGATTCAAGAATTTCTCCGGCACCGGACTGCCATGTCCCGGTTCCTGCCCCGGCTTGCTCTCCTACAATATCAAGTTTTTCAAGAATTGATTCACTCATCATAGCCCTCCCCAATGCTGTTAAGTTAAGAGAAGAATAGCAGAAAGTCCGAATTTTATGAAAAAAATGCCTGCTGATTCAAAGTATTCATCATTCAGTATAATCCGATATTTAGAAAATATCCATACAATCTTATATACAGGAAACATCAATATAACTATGAGTTACGCAGTTGAAATCCGAAGGATTGGCATTATTATAGAAAAAATAAGCAACAAGCAAGACTTCGGAGTTAAAATATGCCTGATTCATTTTAAGATTCGATATTATCCTTCAATTCTGATTCAAAATCCCTCCCGCCAAAATTTAATAAAAAAAATTCACACCTCATGTAAGAAAAATTCTTCTTCTGCATAAACGGTATGCAACGGGTTAAAAATAATTTATCCCGGAATGCAGCGTTTGAAAAATAAGAAACTCATCCACCGGATGCCGCTCCATTTTCTTTTTCACCCCGACGACAAGAATCCGCCCGCTGTTCACCGCAACGATGTCGTATTCGGCAACACCGATCCGGCAGAATAATAAGTACCCGATCATATATTTTTCGGCAATATTGTAGGGGTAAGCCCCTGTGCTTACCCACTTACCCACTCAGCAGCAGGGCAATCCCCTGTGCTTACCCTTGCAGCAGGGCAATCACAGGGGATGCCCCTACAAAATATCAAAAAATTTGCGGACAGGTACTTATCACGTTGGATTTTCAAAGGCAGGAGGCGGAAACAGAATCAGGACTTCGGCGTGAGCTCAGTCGAACGATAAAATGGTTCTTTGGTATTTTGCGGGGTAGTAAAATCAGAAAAGCCCGAAGGGCTGTAATTATTACAGAAAAAAAGATTGTCCGATGCTTCGGAACCCCGAAGGGGTGAAATATGTCATCCCTTCGGGATTCTGTTACGCAGGATGATATATTTTCTATAATAATATCAATCCTTCGGATTTGCATAATGCCGAAATATCTTTCAGGTCAGATAAGTTGACAAAGTAAAATTAAGTCTCTCTCAACAATTCACTCCTTAATTCTCTTCGTTGTTCTCCTAATGACGGACAGTCGGAAGGATTGTTTCACCGTCCTGAACCATGATTCACAGGATTAAAAGATTGCCGGGATTTTTTCAATCTTGGTAATCATAAAATCCTGAAAATCCCGGTTCAGACACATAGGAGAGCGGGCGGCGTTTTTTTTCAAAGCAGCATGATTGACATCCGAATCACGACCGGTTATAATAAAAAGAAAGAAATAAGGAAATATGAATGGAATTCACCGACTGGCACAAGCTGTTCGGAATAACTCTGACCGATTTCTTCACCGGCACGGCTTACACGGTCGAACTTGAAAAAGACCTGT
>DYRC01000382.1 GCA_020718925.1 Desulfonema limicola | reverse complement strand
GCAAAACTGATTTGATTTGCATTTTTTATAAAATTTGATAATCTTAGGAGATTCTATAAAAAATCAATAGGTTAATTTTTCAACTGCGTAAGTCCTGTCAGTATCATTAGCAAGAAAATGCTCAGAGAACTTAAAAGTGTTTTTACTTTAAGCGGCACTGATGATAAACTTAACTCCAAGCCTAAGACTGATTCGCTATCAAAGCACCCCTCCCCCCGGTCCCTCCCCTGAAAGGAGAGGGGAGCAGTGATGACGTCTCCCCCTTCCCTTTCAGGGAAGGGGTCCGGGGGGTTAGGTGAGTTTGAAAGCGATTTGGTATAAGATTACGAAAGGAATGAAAAGTTCCACATCGGGAAAACAACAAACGCTTTAAACCAGAAGCAGAATCCTCGCCATGACGATTCTGCCTGATAACACGGTTCTTTCCAAATTTGATTACACAAGCTCACTTTTCTTTTGAAAAAGCTGAAAATTTATATTATTATGGCAAAAATTTCTGAATCGGAAAGGAGAACAAATGCAGGACAACAAAATCATTACCATCACCCTATCAGTGCTGTTGGGAATTTTCCTTCAGGTGCTGTTGATTTTCGGGGACATGCAGGACAGCCCGAACAAAGCCGTGCTTGAATTTACCAAAGCGTATTTCAAGTATGACAAGGCAGGAATGGAGGCTCGGCTTTGCAAAACAGGCGATGCGGAGATGCTGGACAAGTATGTAAGCTATGGCGAAAAAGAAGCCAGAGAGCGGGGATTCAGCGTGTGGTATCTTGGGAAAAAGTTGTATAATCCTCAGATCGAGGTTAAAAGCGGAGATTATACCAAAGCCACCATTTATCTGAAATGCGAAGTGGCTCCGCCGCTGCGCTCTTTCTTCACACAGGAAAGCCTTCGCCATGTCCATCAGACGTTTGAAGTTATAAAAGAAGACGGCAAGTGGAAAGTATGCGGCAACGGAAATCTGTTTGCGATGGCTGACTAAGCGGGATTGTGTTCGGGGCGGCTATGATCCGCCCCGTTTCATCATGGAACTCATATATCTTCGCATTCGCAACAGGGCGCGTCAGATTGTCTTCCGCTTTCCTTCCCCGAAATTTTACAAAGACCTGTCGTGGGCTGTCGAACTTTCGCGCACTCATTTTAACACTGCGCCTATCATTCTGCGTCTTCGGCAGTTTGCTGAAAAACAGTTGGAGAACGATTTCGGGCATGGGCTTCAACATGCGGTGAAAGTAAGCCTTGACGCGGGCGCTCTGATGCTGGCAGAATGCAGACGAATCGGCAGTTCTGAAGCTTTTGCATATCGCAGGCTGTGTCTTGCACAATGTGCGGGGCTGCTTCACGACATCCGGCGCAAAGAAAAAGATCACGCCATCAGCGGGGCATTGGCAGCCCGGCGTATTCTGAAATCTTATCCTTTGTCCCCGGACGAGATTGAAGACATTTCTCAGGCTATCCGGGATCATGAAGCGTTCAAAGACATCAGCGCGGTCAATACGCCCGAAGGTCTGCTGATTTCCGACTGCCTCTATGACGCGGACAAATTCCGATGGGGACCGGACAATTTCACCGATACCATCTGGGATATGGTATCGTTTTCCAAAACGCCGCTGCCCCAATTTATTGAATTTTATCCCAAAGGTATGGATATGCTTGAAAAAGCCAAAACAACATTCCGATCTGAAATTGGCAAAAAATACGGTCCTCAGTTTATTGATGTCGGACTTGACATCGGCAGAGAACTGTTTTCCGTAATCAAAGCTGAATTTGCCTCATGATCAATATCTGCAAAAAAATTACAGACTATGTTTCGGCATCTCCCCGGCGGCTGACTCAGCGCGATATTGTCCGCGAAATGAGCCGACAATGTTCAGTAACCCGGAAAGAAATCAATGCTGCGTTGCGAAGTCTGCTTGAAGCAAATGAATTGGTTTATCGCTATGTTGACGGACATTCTTTTGTGGAAGCCTCGCTGGATAAAGCCATCCGAATTACCGAGCGGGTTATCCTCAAACCACCGAATATCTCATATCAGCCCCTAAGCCATGACGTGGTTATTTCGATTCAATCCGGCGCGTCTTTCGGCTCCGGCAGTCATCCCACGACCCGGCTTGCGCTTGCGGCAATTGAATTTGCGCTGAACAACAAGTTGTTTTTTAAGGAAACGCGGGCGTTGGATATCGGAACAGGTTCGGGTGTGCTTGCCATTGCGGCGGTGATGATGGGAATGGATGCGGCAATCGGCATTGACATTGATCCCTGCGCCAGAGCCGAAGCTGCGGAAAATGTCCGGCTCAATCAGGTTGAAAAACAAATTGAGATTCAGGATCAGGATATTGAAACTATTTCAGGAAAATTTGCGCTGATATTGGCAAATCTGCGCTATCCGACATTGAAAAGCCTTTATCCGAAAATAACAGAGATTACAGAGTCAGGCGGAGTTGTGGTTGTTTCCGGGATACATCAAGATGAATTAGCGGATTTATTAAGCTGTTACGCACCCAATTTTATATGTGAATGGCAAAAAAGTGAGAAAAACTGGTCAGCGGCTGTTTTTCAAAAAAGATAGCGGATTTCGGATATTCCATAAAAATCAATGTTATAAGCATGAAAGGATGATCTTATATGAACAAACTTTTTTCAGGTAAAACTGCCATCATCACCGGAGCAAGTTCAGGAATAGGACGCGCTGCGGCGTTGGCGTTGGCGCGGTCAGGGGCTGCGGTGGTAATTCACGCCCGGCGCAAAGAGCGATTGGATGAACTGGCATCGGAAATTATTGCCAATGGCGGCAAAGCATTGTCAGTTACAGGCGATGCAGGTGTTCAGGCGGATATTGATGCGCTTCTGGATTGCGCGTTGGCGTGGAATGACGGCGGATGCAAGTATGACATTGTGGTCGTCAATGCAGGGCGGGGGCTTGCGGGCGGAGTTCTCAGCAGCGATGAATCGCAGTGGGAAAAGCTTTATCAGATCAATGTGTTTGGTGCCGCACATCTGATGCGCCGGGCAGCACAATACTTGGTTAAACGGCAAATCGGAGATATTGTTGCCATAAGCTCGGTGGTGGGAAGAAATATTTCGCCCTTCAGCGGATTTTACGGGTCGAGCAAATTCGCGGTCAGTGCCATAGCAGAAGGTCTTCGCCGTGAAGTCTGCTCACATGGTGTCCGTATTTCTGTGGTCATGCCCGGCATTGTCGTCAGTGAATTTCAGGGCGTGGCAGGATACACTGAGGAAAACTTCGGCAAAGGCGTTGCACAATTCGGCAAACTTCTTGAACCTCAAGCCATTGCTGATGGGATTCATTGGCTGCTCACGCTGCCGCCTCATGTCAACGTCAATGAAATCATGATCCGCCCCACAGGTCAGAGCTATCCGTGATGCGGGTTTATTATCATGGCTGTTCGAGTCGCGTGAGCCAGCCCGGTTTATCCGTCATCACAACATCCGCATTTAAAGAAATCGCCTGCCGAGCCTGTTTTGCCGTATTGCAGGTGTATGTCATCACCTGCTTTTGTGAATGATGGGCAAATTTTACCAATTTTTCAGACAGATATTTCCGATTCACACATACGGCGTAAAGATAATCGGTCTCAGAATGATTCGCTATCAAAGCACCCCTCCCCC
>DYRC01000381.1 GCA_020718925.1 Desulfonema limicola | reverse complement strand
TCAAGGGGCTTGATATTTCGGCAAGCGTTTATAATCTGTTTGATAAATTGTATGAAGACCCGGTTTCAACGGCATATAAGCAGGATGTCATAGAGCAGAACGGGCGAGCATTCCGGTTGAAGCTGACGTATTCGTTTTAAAATTGAACCCCTCCCCGGCGGAGAGGGGAAATCGGGGTTATGTCAAAGCAGTATCTCCTCAAGCGTCTGTTCAAAAAATTTCTGGCTCCGGTAAGGGCTGTCCGCAGCACTTGACGGGCATACGGAAATACAGTTGCCGCATCCCTTGCAAAATGCCTGATCCACTGACGCATACCACCCGCCGATCTTGTTTTTATGCAGCGTAATCGCCTGATACGGACAGGCATCCACACATCTGCCGCAATTCCGGCAGACTTCTTTATCAATAAAAACCGTGTGTCCTTTGCTTTTTCTCGGTCCGCGGGGCATCACCGCCGCAGCCAGAACAGCCGCTGCCTCGCCTTTTTGCTTATCTGAAATTCTGATTCCGAGCGGATCGGCGATAAAAAGACCGGGTACGGAAGTCATTCCCGGATAGAAAAACGGAATTTTTTCAAGATTTTTTTCCTGCATGGCGCAGACAATTTGTCGGCTCGGCATTTCTTCCTGAGGGGAATATCCGATTCGTTTTCCTGATTTTTCACCCAAAATGACCGCGCCGACATGAATGCTCTGATTCAACTCCCCGGTTTGAATATCAATTTTGAAATCGCCCAGACTGCCGCTTAATTTATTCACCAAAGCATTTTCAAAACAGTGAATGTTCGGATATTCCGATAAATCACCCGCTAATTTGCCGAATATAAAGACATCCATCCCCATTTTGGCAAGCGTTATCGCGCTGGCAGCAGTTGCTTCTGACAATCCGATAACTGCGGTGGTAAAATTATAGTTTCTGACCGGAGAGATGAATGATTTCAGGCTATGTGTGGTTTTTACCGATCTGTCCAATAAGCCTTTGAATTTACTCATTGCCTGTGCGGGATCTTTGTGCAGCAGGCTCAATGCCTCTCCCCGGATATTGCGGGTTACGACCATTGAGCGGCTGATGCCTGTGGCATTGAAAAGGCTGTTCTTCAATCGGCTTCGCTGATCCGTACACGCACTGCATACAAAATTCAACGAACAGCAGACACATGATCCCATCACAATCCGGGTAATGCCTTTGTCCCGGATGGTTCTGATAATGCCCGAAACATTTTCCGGCACACACGCGGACATCACCGATTCGGTATGTACCACATCTTTGAGTTCTTTCAACTCATTGACATAGCTATCCATTTCATCAAGCCAGCCCAGAGAATTGTTGCACTTGCAGACAAAAACGCCGATGCGCTTTTCATCCGTAAGGGCAGAATCAGGCTGATAAAATGATACGCCCTGCCCTTTCTGCATCACAGATGCGCCGCCGAGCATCACGACAGCCTGTGCTGCGGCAGCAAATCCGCGCACCATCATGGCATATACATCGGATGATTTTTCATCATAGGCACGGATAATATCATGTCCTTTGATCTTCGGCGCCATCTTCGGGTCTGCGATAATGACAACGCCTGCCTGTTCGACAAAACTCTGCTCGGATTCATTGTGATCTATTGCGCCGATAGCCTGACAGACATCAGCGCATTGCAGACATTCGGAGCATACGCCGCATTGCAGACATCGCCCGGCTTCGGAGATGATCTGAGATTCGGATAATCCCAGCGCAACCTCTGAAAAATTGTCTTTCCGCGCAGCAGACTGTTTTTCCGGCATAGGAATGCGATGCTGAGTCGGAATATCTTCAGGAATAGCCGGAAAATCTTTGCCTGAAGGTCGCTGTGTCAGACTTTCGGGAACCTGAATTTTGCATATATCATGCAATACCTGATCTGCTGCCGCTTTTCCCCGGCTCATAGCATGAACCACTGTTGACGGACCCGTAACCGCATCTCCGGCAGCATAGACATTTGAAAGATTAGTATGAAAATTTTTATCTGCCTGAATATATCCGTGATCGGTGATTTTCATACCGATGTCCGGCGTGAATGCGCCGACCTGTCCGATAGACACAAACGCTTTGTCAAATTCAAGCGCAAACGGCTCAGAACCTTCAACAATTACGGGCCATGCAATACCGTTTTTATCCGAAACGCCGGGCGTTGTGTGCCTGCAAATCAGTTTGCGGAATTTGCCATTTTTTCCTTCAAATGCAATGACTTGAGATTTATCAATAATTGAAATGCCTTCTTCCGAAGCACCTTTGATCTCTTCCGGATCAGCGGGAATTTTTTCTTTTTCAAACCATGACACGATGCTGACATCAGCACCCATGCGAGAAAGTGTGCGGGCAAGATCAAACGCCGCGTTTCCATCACCGATGACCGCCACCTTTTTCCTGAGTTTTTTGACCTCTCCCCGATAAAACCGATTCAGAAATGAAAGACAGCCCTCAACGCCGTCTAAATCTTCGCCCTCGACGCCGAGTTTTCTATCTTTCCAAGACCCGGCAGCAAGAATCACCGCGTCAAATTCTTTTCTGAGGGCTTTAATATCTTCGGAAAGATTCACCGGATGCTCAAAAACAAACTTTACGCCGAGATTTCTGATATATTCCAATTCAATATCCAAAATATCTCTTGGCAGGCGATGGGGACCGATGCCGTATCGGAGCAATCCGCCAGCCATTTTTTCCTTTTCAAATACCGTTACCTGACACCCGAATTTGGCAAGCTGGGCGGCGGCGGCAAGTCCTGCAGGACCTGAGCCGATCACGGCAATTTTTTCGTTGCGTTTTTCAACGGGTTGCGGATGCTTGATTTTATCCGGGTGCTGTGTTTCATAATCTGCAAGAAACCGCTTGATTGCCCGGATAGAAACCGCATCGTCCAATTGCCCTCTTCTGCACTCTGTTTCACAAGGATGGGCGCAGATTCTTCCGCAGATGCCGGGGAGAATATTGTGTTGTCGAATCAATGCCAGTGCTTCGCTGTATTTTCCCTGTTTGGCAAGCGCGACATAGCCCTGAGCATTCACACCCAGCGGACAATTTTCGCGGCATAAGGGAGTTTGCCGTTTGTCAATCACCGGTCGCCCCGGAAGGCTGAAGCGCCCGTCGAATCTGATGGCTTTTTCGTCATTTCCCGGAGAAACAGGGCATATTTCCACACACCGACCGCACAAAATACACTTTTCAGGATTCACAAAGGTCTGAAGCCGGGTAAGGCTGACGCTGAATCCCTGATGATTGTCTTTGATTGAGTCTATCCGTGCCGGTAAAACACAGCGAATGCGCGAATTTCTCAAAATTCTGATAATGCCGGGTCTGTGGGCAAAATTCAGCGGAATCCCGGATTTCAGCCTGAACTCTTCGGTTGAAAGCTTCTTGTCAATATTTGCGTCCGTTTCCACAAGGGTTACCGGAATACCCAACTCTCCGAGCTTGTTGGTTGCCGCAATCCCGGAAGGCGTTGCGCCGATAACGATGACCCGTTGCAAACGGTCTTTGGGGCGTTTCATAAAAATACTCCTGTCATGTCGGATGACGTTTTGTGCTGTTTTTTATTTCGGATATACGATAATCAGAATGTTTTGTGAATGGTTTTCTTTGCATTTTTTTGTTTTCGGGGAGGCTTG
>DYRC01000380.1 GCA_020718925.1 Desulfonema limicola | reverse complement strand
AAAATTCCCAAAGATTCAAATTGCCGATACAGTCAGACAACAGCAGCGGCTATTGAAAGAGGCAAACCATTGAGCGGCGTAACTAAAAAAGGACTGAAATACACATATCTGGCTTAAGCTTTACGCATATAGATTTTTTTTCAATCTGTGTGAAAGTATGAAAATCAATGATGGTGAAAATGATACACGGTTTTCACCATCATTTGATAAGACCATCTATCCCACCACCGCGCCTTTGCTTGCAGATGATACCGCTTTTGCATACCGCGCCATATAGCCGGATTGGATTTTGGGCTGAGGCGGTGTCCATACTGCCTGCCGCTTCTGAATTTCTTCGTCTGAAACTTTCAGCGTAATGGTTTTTGCCGGAATATCAATGGCAATCCTATCGCCTTCTTTGACAATCCCGATGATTCCGCCCTGCATAGCTTCAGGCGAAATATGCCCAATCGAAGCCCCGCGTGTGCCGCCGGAAAACCGCCCATCGGTCAGCAATGCCACATAAGCATCCAAGCTCATTCCGGCAATGGCGGAAGTCGGCGTGAGCATTTCCCGCATTCCGGGACCGCCCATGGGTCCTTCGTAGCGAATCACAATCACATCGCCTTTATTGATTTTTTCGCTCAGAATTGCTTCGGTTGCCGCTTCTTCGGAATCAAATACCCGCGCCGGTCCTTCATGTCTGAGCATACTTTCCAGCACCGCAGACTGCTTGACCACGCATCCTTGGGGCGCAAGATTTCCGAACAGAACCGCCAATCCGCCCTGAGCATGATAGGGATTTGACAAAGGGCGAATCACTTCCGGGTCAGAGACACGGGCGGCTCTGATATTTTCATCAACGGTCTTGCCTGTTGCGGTAATACAGTCCTGATGAATCAGCCCCGCATCAGATAATTGCCGAATCACCGCCTGAATGCCTCCGGCGCGATTCAAATTTTCGATATGATCTTTTCCTCCGGGACTTAACGAGCAGATATGCGGTGTTTTTTTGCTGATGCTATTGATCAGATTCAAATCCATCGGAACACCGGCTTCGTTGGCAATCGCGGTCAGATGCAGCACGGTATTTGTGGAACATCCCAGCGCCATATCTACGGTCAGCGCATTGGTAAATGCTTTTTCGGTCATAATCTGCAAGGGCGTGATATTTTTTTCCAGCAGGCGCATAATCTGCATTCCTGCTTCTTTGGCAAGCCGGATCCGGGCGGACATGACTGCCGGAATTGTGCCGTTGCCCGGAAGCCCCATGCCGATGGCTTCGGTGAGACAATTCATAGAATTTGCCGTGAACATACCCGCGCATGAGCCGCAGGTGGGGCAGGCTTCGTCTTCAATTTCAGCAAGTTCTTCTTCGTTCATCTTGCCGGAACGCACCGCGCCGACCGCTTCAAACACCGTAATCAGATCAATTTTTTTATGATGATAGCGCCCTGCCAGCATAGGACCGCCGCTGATGACAATTGCCGGAATATTGAGCCGAGCCGCTGCCATAAGCATTCCGGGAACAATTTTATCGCAGTTGGGAACTAAAACCAGCGCATCAAAGCCGTGCGCGACCGCCATGACTTCAATCGAATCGGCAATCAACTCCCGGCTTGCCAGCGAATAGTTCATACCCTTATGGTTCATGGCAATTCCGTCACACACGCCGATAATGCCAAATTCAATCGGCGTTCCTCCGCCCATATAAACGCCGGCTTTGACCGCTTCAACGATCTGATTCAGGTGAATATGTCCCGGAATGATGGTATTGGCAGAATTGGCAATCCCAATCAGCGGCTGCCGGATTTCAGTGTTTGTATAGCCCATTGCTTTGAACAATGCCCGATGCGGCGCTCTCTCAATGCCTGTTTTGACGCTGCTGCTTTTCATGGATAACCTCCCTGATGATAATTTGTCCAAGTATAATGAAAACCTGCTGAAAAGAAAACGATTATTTAAGCAGCCGACCTAACCCCCCGGCCCCCTTCCCTACAGGGAAGGGGGAGAACTCCCCTCTCTGTTTGAGGGAGGGGTTGGGAAGGGGGGAGAACTCCCCTCTCCGTTTCGGGGAGGGGTTGGGGAGGGGTTTTCTACCCTTGAATACACCTTTCAGAGTATTGATTGTTTTTCGGATTCTATGAGATAAGCTAAACAGAATGATTATTGAAAGAATGAATATAACGGAGGCAACTGCCGTGCATATCTATGTGAATCTTATATTTATGAGTCTTGCCGGTCTTATGATGTCAATATATTTGCCGCTTCAGATTATGGATAAACAAATATCGCTGATTTCATTAGCCGCATTGTATCTGATCTCCCTGACGCTGATGTTTATGCTGACAAAACGGGATACAGAAAAAAAATACGATGATCTCTTATCCTGCCTCAGAAAAAAATACGAGGCAAAACTGAACCGTTTAAAGTTGGAATATGACACGATCACGCTTGAAAAAACCATCCGGGACGGCACTCAGACCCTGATAAAAAATGCGCTGGATTATTTCAAGATTGAAAACATCAAAAACGAAATGCCGCCGTCTGCTGCCATTCAGAATCTTCAATTAGATAAATACGGGCAGATTATTGAGCTTTTAGCTGATTTTTCCCTTATCTTGCCGGATTATGACGAAAATCGCCAGATTGTGCAGCGGGAAATTGATCATCAGATCGGAATTTATCAGGTGGACGAGCAGCCATTTGCCCTGTTTTTGCAGAGAATTATGGAAAAATATACCATTACCCTGAATAAAAAACTCAGGGAGCGTCAGGATTTGCAGAAAACAGAGATATTGAAGGAATGCCCGAAATGTCTGGGAAAAATTCAGATGAATGCGAAAATCTGTAAATATTGCAGGTATGAATTTGAAAAAATCAACAAAAAGGATTTAAGCAAAGCCGGAAGAGGCTTTTATCAAACCGGAAATTTTGAAGAAGCCATACGGATATTCACGGTGTTTATCGATCTGAATCCCAAAGCTGCACAGGCGTTTTATAATCGGGGAATGGCATATTACAAACTCGACAAACAGACAGAAGCGGTTCAGGATTTGAAGCGGGCGGCGGAACTGGGGCATGAGAAAGCACGGCAGTTTTTAAATCTTATGACGCTGAATGACTGACCTAACCCCCCAGCCCCCTTCCCTGAAAGGGAAGGGGGAGACATCATCAGTACTCCCTTCTTATTTCAGGGGAGGGACCGGGGGAGAGTGCTTTGATAGCGATTTGGTATTAAACCATAACCTGAGTTCGATGAGTTGCCGAACTATTTCATTTTTTTATGATAATGATGCTCCTGAGTTTTTTAACACGGTTTCAAAAGGAGCAGCGTGTGAAAATTATGGCTCTCTGGTATTTTGCGGGGGAGTAAATCAGAAAAGCCCGAAGGGCTGGAATTATTACAGAAAGAAGCTATGCCGCGTTCCGAAACCCTGAAAGGGTGACATCTCTGACAACGGTAATAATATCATCCCTTCGGGATTCGGCGATATATTTTATGCTTTTTCTATAATAATATCAATCCTTCGGATTTGTTTTTTACTAGCCCGCAAAATACCAAAGAACCGAAATTATCAATAATGATCAGGATAATGTTACTCTTCTGACAGAATTATCTGTCGGAATCTGGGTAGTGGTTCAAAACAGACTGT
>DYRC01000379.1 GCA_020718925.1 Desulfonema limicola | reverse complement strand
TCTTATATAAAAATCAGATAGCTTATAATCGCTATTCTGTCATATCTGAAACCTTCATACCGTATTTCTCCAAAATCTTACGATAATCTTCGGTTTTTTTGAACTCTCTCAGGATTTCGGAGAATTTGCTGCCTGTTTTTTCCAAAAATCTGACTTTTGAAAATACAACGTAGAGCTTTTGAGAATGAATCGGTTTTTCAAGAAAACGGATATTTTCCAGCACACCCTGTTTCCTTGCCGATGCAGTAATCACCGCCAGATTTTCCGCGCCCAGATCATTTCTTCCTACGGATACGACTTTAACCAATATATCCGTATTATTGAGTTCATCTTTTTTCAGATAGACAGCCTTATCAAAGGCATCTCCGTAGCTGAATCCTCTGATAATACCGATAGTGTAATTCTTCAGATTTTCCAGAGAGCCGTCAAACTGTATGGGGCTTCCCTTTTTTGTAAAAAAAACGGTCTTGGATAAGCTGATAAATTCATCCGGGTAGTATAAGAATTTTTCACGCTCAGGGGTTTTTAAGGCAGACACAAGCACATCAGCCTGTCCGTTCTCCATTGTCATCAGACATCGCTTCCACGGAAGCTGTTCAAACTTTGAGCCAAGTCCCATTTTTCCGATGACAGCCTTGACCGTCTCAATTTCAAAGCCCGAATCTTTATCGTTTTCCTGATAAGTATAAGGCTCCCACTGGGTATATACGACATGAAGCATGTCTTTTTCAGCATAACCCGCAGAAACACACATAAAAACAACCATTGCGATAATCATCAGATGCTTTCTCATAATGTTCTCCTTATCCGAAAAATGTTATTGAATCTGCTTAATCTTTAACAGATTCAGTGCAATTGTCAAGCAAAACAGGGAATGGATCAGCGTAACAAAACAATTGAATATATACTTAAATCGTGTTATTATCGTATAATTTATTATAACTATCAGCAGTATAAGGAAATAATTATGTCCGCAGTTATCCTGCCCGGATGGGCGCAGCATATCAGAGAAATCTTCAAATCCGGCGCGGTGAATCAGTTCATCATCACAGGAAATATTGATGATGATGCGCCGCTGATCGCAGATGGCGAGAGCCGCTTTTCCCCGCTTAAAATCTTCCTCACGGAAACTCTGTTTGAACCGATTGATATTATTTTGTTTTATGATCGGGGAAAAGGCATCCGGCTTGTCAAAGGACAGGAGCATTTTTTCAATTTTCTCAAAATGTTCGATACATTCAACCGTAGCCGCTTTTCTTCGGATTCCGGCGTTTTTGCTTCGGAAAAGATTTTCGATCATCCGGGACTTCTGCCCCGCGCCCCGGCTCAGGCGATTGAACTCATTGACCGCTTTATTCATCATATCGCAGCGTTATCTTCTCCTCAGCGCTCTTTGGCAGTGGTGATTGACTATGCTGATTTTATCGCGCCCAGAGGCGAAGCGCTGCACTTGGGCGGGGAAATCGGCGCGAATCTGATTAAGCTGCTGGACTGGGCAAAAGACCCGGCAATTATGACCGCGCATATCATCAATGTTCTTCTGGCTGAAAACCTCTCTGATCTCAATGCCTTTCTGGTGGAATGCCCGTTTAATGCCAAAGTGAAAATTCCCATGCCCAATGCGTCCGAACTTTCGGATTATGTTTCTTTTTTAGTCAGAGATGAAGCTGAATTTACATCGTTGTGCGAAGTTGATATTCCGACATTATCGCAGAAATTGGCGGGACTGAGCCGGGTCAACGTGAAAACGCTGATTTGGCGGGCTGTCCGAAATCATCAGCCCATCACCCTGAAATATCTGACAGACATCAAAAAAGAGATGATTGAAAAAGAGGCGTTTGATCGGGTGGAGTTCTTTCAACCCAAACGAAACTTGGATGCTGTGGCAGGACATGAAGAAGCTAAGCAATGGCTGCGTGAAGATGCTCAGTTGCTGAGAAGCGGGGCAACTCAGGCATTGCCGATGGGCTATCTGGTTACCGGAAGAATCGGAACCGGCAAGACCTATCTTATTGAGTGCTTTGCCGGAGAATGCGGCACACCGTTTGTGATATTGAAAAATTTCAGAGAAAAATGGGTGGGCGCCACCGAGGGTAATCTGGAAAAGATTTTCAATATTCTTCATGCCTTGGGGCAGGTTGTCGTGTTTGTGGATGAAGCGGATCAGTTTGCCGGGCGGCGCGGGGGCGGGGATGGTGATTCCGGGCTTTCCGGCAGAATTTACGGTATGTTGGCAAAAGAGATGTCTGACACCGGCAATCGGGGAAAGATTTTGTGGATTTTTGCCACGAGCCGCCCTGATCTTCTGGAAGCAGATTTGAAACGACAAGGCAGATTGGATGTCCATATCCCCTTGTTTCCGCCGCAGAATAAAGAGGGGAAACGCGCCTTGTTTTACGCGATGGCAAAAAAACTCAAAATTGACATAGCATCTGAAGAATTACCGGAACTGCCCTTTGAAGAGCCGATCAGCGGCAATGAATTGGAAGGCTTGCTGGTCAGAGCCGCCCGGCGGTACGCGCTCCAACCTTCTGAAAAAAAGCCGTTTAAGGAAATTTTGGATATGGTAATCAGAGACTTCCGACCTTCGGCACATACCTTAATTCTTGAATTGATGGATTTGCTGGCGGTCAGAGAATGTACTGATGATCGCTTTCTGCCGCAAAGATTCCGATCTATGAGCATCGCTGAGGTTAATCGGCGGATAGCAGAAATAACATAATCCCTTCTCTGAAGGGAATCGTGAGAACAGCGGAAAAATCAGAATTGGCGGCAATTATGATTATGCTTGACAAAATTCCTTTTCCCTATTATGAATTGTAATTTCATAAAGAAGTATGAGAATAACATCGTTGAAAAAACGATAATGTGATAAAAACCTATTTTGAATTGAAAAGGAGACACAAAAGAATGTCGAATTTGATTCCTCCTCATGGCGGAAAAGGACTGACCTGCTGCTTACTGGAAGGCGCCGCGCTGGAAGCTGAAAAGAAAAAGGCTCAGGGACTGAAAAAGATCAATATTTCTCCCCGCGAAAAAGGCGACCTGATTATGATCGGTATCGGCGGCTTCAGCCCCCTGACCGGTTTTATGACCAAAGCGGACTGGAAACGCGTATGTGAAGAGTTCCTGATGGCTGACGGAACATTCTGGCCCATTCCGGTTACGCTGTCCGCCACAAAGGCAGATGCCGGTAACATTAACATCGGCGAAGAAGTCGCGCTGTTTGATCCCGAAGACAATGAGATCATGGCGACCATGAAGGTAACAGAAAAATTTGATTTTACCGAAGCCGATAAGAAGTTTGAGTGCGAAAAAACATTCATGGGCGAAGGCACAAAAACCACCGAAGATTTCTGGAAGATCGCCAAAAATGATCATCCGGGCGTTCAGATGGTTATGGCTCAGAAAGAAGTCTGTCTTGCCGGTCCTGTGAAAGTTCTGAGCGAAGGCGAATATCCGGTCAAGTATAAGGGCGTTTATATGAGACCTGCCGAATCCCGCAAGATTTTCGAGGAAAGAGGCTGGAAAGAAATCGCAGCATTGCAGCTCAGAAACCCCATGCACCGCTCCCATGAGTATCTGGCAAAAATCGCTGTGGAAGTTTGCGATGGCGTGTTCATTCACTCGCTGGTCGGCAACCTGAAACCCGG
>DYRC01000378.1 GCA_020718925.1 Desulfonema limicola | reverse complement strand
ATTCAGAAAAATTCAGTGCAATCACTGTCTGGAGCCTGCGTGTGCATCAGCCTGTTTTGTGCGGGCATTTCAGAAAAACAAAGACGGTGCAGTGGAATATGATCCGTCTGTGTGCGTGGGCTGCCGCTACTGCATGGTAGCCTGTCCGTTTGAAATCCCGACGTATGAATATGACAAGGCATTGGCGCCCAGAGTTATGAAATGTACGATGTGCGCCCCCCGGCTGGCAGAAGGCAAACTTCCCGGATGCGTTGAAGCTTGTCCCAAAGAAGCTTTGACCTTCGGAAAACGTGATGATCTGATTAAAATCGCCAGAGAACGCATCCGAAAATTTCCTGATCGCTATATCAATCATATTTACGGCGAAAAAGAAATGGGCGGCACCAGTTGGCTATATCTGTCCGGCGTTGCCTTCAAAGACATCGGAATGCGTGAAGATTTAGGCATAGTTTCCGCGCCTGAACTGACTTCCGGCGCGTTGGGGTCTGTACCGATGATTGTCGGTTTGTGGCCCATTCTGTTGACCGGTATTTATGCCATTTCTCAGCGCAAAGACAAAGTAGCTTTGGAAGAAAAAACTCAGGCTGTTGTCGAAGCTGTTGCAAAAGCTAAGAAAGAGGCGGAAAAGAAACTGGCGGATGCGCTGGCAAAAGCAACAAAAGACAAAGAAGCAGCAGTCAAGAAAGCATTGGCTGACGCTGCAAAAGCGAAGAAGGAGGGCGCCTGATGTCTCAACCGGTAGTTACTGTTGATTATTTGAAAACATTGTTCACGCCCGATAAATCGTGGCTGACGCCGTTCAACATTGTTGCAAGCATTATTCTGGTGCTGGGAGGGCTTGTAACCCTTCTGCGATTTACCGGCGGACTTGCCGCTGTAACCAACTTGTCCGACTATCAGCCCTGGGGCTTTTGGATCGGATTTGACCTGCTCTGCGGCGTTGCTTTGGCTGCGGGCGGATATGTAACCTCCGCATCATGTTATATCTTCGGGCTGAAACGCTATCATTCTGCGGTTCGCCCCGCGATTCTGACCGCATTCTTAGGCTATGCCTTAGTGGTATTTGCCCTGCATTACGATGTCGGTCGTCCGTGGAGACTGCCGTATCCGTTTATTATTCAGAGCGGAACAACATCGGTGCTGTTTGAAGTCGGCGGATGTGTTGCCTTGTATCTGACCGTATTGTTTATCGAATTTACGCCTGCCGCGCTGGAATGGCTGGGCTTGAAAAAAGCAAGAAATCTGGTGGCAGGACTGACACTGATGTTAACCATTTTCGGCGTAATTTTATCCACGCTGCATCAGTCATCTTTGGGCGCGTTGTTTCTGATTGCACCGTCCAAGCTGCATCCGTTGTGGTATTCGAGTTATCTGCCCGTGTATTTCTTTGTATCCAGCATTATTGCCGGGCTTTCGATGGTAATTTTTGAAGGCAATCTGTCTCATAAATATCTGCATCACAAAATGGACAAGACGCATCTTGAAGAGCATGACAATGTGGTATTCGGCTTCGGAAAGTCCGCGTCCTTTGTGCTTTTGGGGTATTTCATCATCAAGATTATCGGCATTGCGATGGATAATAATTGGCATTATCTGGCAAGCGGTTACGGATTGTGGTTTCTGGTGGAACTGCTCGGTTTTGTGCTTCTGCCCTGTCTGATGTATGCTGCGGGCGCAAGAGAGAAAAATCTGAAAACGATCACTAAGGCGTCCACCATCGCCGTATGCGGTATTGTGCTGAATCGTCTGAATATTTCTCTGATTGCCTTTAACTATCATCTGCCGTGGAAAGACCGGTATTTTCCCAGTTGGATGGAAATTATGATTTCGGTCTTTGTCATCACTATCGGCGTTCTGGTGTTCAGATTTATCTCGACCCACATGCCGATTTTGTATGAACACCCGGATTACAAAGACGCTCATTGATAACAATGGGATAAGGAGAGCATAATGGACGGAATTTTTTACACCTTGCAGGATTTTATGACCTTTACCAAAGGGAGCGCTTATCTTCTGATTATCGCAGCCCTGTTGGGGATATTGGCTTTCTGGCGTTTTCTGACGGAAAGAGAAACGCCTTCTGTCAGAGATGACGAACCTCATCATCATTAGGAGGAAAGAATGTATCAGTTTGTAACCGGACCTTTGGCATGGCTGTCGTTTGTGATATTTTTCGGCGGCGTGATTTGCCGCGCGGTGTTGTATATCCGGGGCTTGGACTGGCAACTGGATCGCGTGGCATATAAGGAGTTTTTTTCTTATGGCATGAAAGGAGCAATTCATTCTATCCGCGCATGGCTGACGCCTTTCGGGACGCATAGCTGGCGGTATTATCCCTTTATGACCATTGCGTTTTTCACGTTTCATGCCGGGCTTGTGATAACGCCGATTTTGTTGCAGGCGCACAATATTATTCTCAAAGAACGATTCGGCATCTGCTTATTCAGCATTTCGGATAAAACCGCCGATATGCTGACGATTGCCATGCTGATTGCAGGCGTATTTCTGATTTTAAGGCGCGTTATGCTTCCCGAAGTCAGAATTTTAACCACAAAATATGATTATGCAGTGCTGGCAATTACAATGCTTCCGTTTCTGACCGGCTTTCTGGCAGCGCATAATATCGGAAATTATGATTTTTGGGTGATTGTTCATGTTCTGTGCGGTGAGGTCATGCTGATTGCTATTCCTTTTACCAAGCTGTCTCATTTTGTGCTGTTCTTTATGTCCAGAGCGCAGATCGGCATGGATTTCGGTATCAAGCGCGGCGGTATGAAGAATCCCAAGGGATTTGCATGGTAATTGTTTAATCTGAAACTGACAGGAATTTTAAATTATGGCTGAAGGAATTCTTTGTAACCGAATAGCGGTAAATCATCAGGAACAGCTTCAGGCGCTGCTGGATGACAAAAGCGGTAAGCAATATTATTCGGAAATGAACAATCTGGATGTGGATGTGGAAAAATTTGCCGCAACACTTCAGAAAACGCTCAAATCCCGTCTCAAAACTTGGCTTGAAATCTGCGCTCACTGCGGAATGTGCGCGGATAGCTGCTTTTTTTATCTGGCAAATAACAGAGACCCGCAGCAGGTTCCTTCGTATAAAATTCAGTCCACTCTGGGCGAGATTGTAAAGCGCAAAGGGAATGTGGATAATGCGTTCATGCAGATGGTCATGGATGTGGCATGGGGCAAATGCACCTGCTGCAACCGCTGCGGCTCTTTTTGTCCTTTCGGAATTGATATGGGCATCATGTTCGGGTATCTCCGAGGGCTTTGTTATTCTCAGGGCTTTGTGCCGTGGGAACTCAAAATCGGCTCAGGAATGCACCGCATTTATCGCGCTCAGATGAATGTTACCAATGAAGAATGGGTCGAGACCTGCGAGTGGATGGCAGAAGAGCAGGAAGAAGAATGGCCCGGCTTGACGATTCCGATTGATAAGGAAAATGCGGATATTATTTATACGGTCAATGCGCGTGAACCCAAGCATTATCCTGAAGATTTGGCAGAAGCAGCGATTTTGTTTCATATTGCCGGTGAAAACTGGACTGTGCCGAGCAAAGGATGGGAAGAAACCAGCCTTGCCATGTTTGCCGGAGATTGGGAAGCCTGCAAGCTTCAGGTTCAGGAAGTTTACGGGGCAATGGAGCGGCTCAAACCCAAACGCATGGTTGTTACCGAGTGCGGACATGCGTATCGGGC
>DYRC01000377.1 GCA_020718925.1 Desulfonema limicola | reverse complement strand
TGTTATCTTTGCTGATTCTATCAACAACGCCCCTGACCATCGTATTTGTAAGCTCAGATTCTCCGTCAATGAACACCGGGACATAATTTGATGAAAATCCTTTCAACAAGCCGGTGCGTTCATCCCGTTTGCTTTCCACCAGCACCTCAAGCGTCTGACCGATAAACTGCTGATAAAACGCTGCCCGTTTGATTGTTCCCAACTCGCGCAGCCGCAGGGTTCTTATTTTGACGATTTCCGGCAGAATGTTATCGGAATAGGCAGCCGCAGGCGTATTTTTTCGGGCTGAAAACGGAAATACATGCAGATAGCTGATGGGCAATTCCTGAATCAGACGATATGTGTTTTCAAACGCCGCATCGCTTTCGCCGGGAAATCCGACAAGAATATCCGCGCCGATTGCCGCATCCGACATAAGCGTATGAATTTTCAAAATCAAATCTCTGAAATACTGGCGGGTGTAAGGTCGGCGCATTCGGCATAAAATTTCATCATCTCCGCTTTGCAACGGAATATGAAAATGTCGGCAAAGTATTTGTGAGTCAGCCGTCAATTGAATGATCTCATCACGGAGTTCATGCGGCTCAACAGAACTTAAACGCACCCGGTCAATGGGTTCTGACTCATCAATCTGATGCAGCAGTTGAAACAGATCGGTTTTCGGAATAAGATCAAGCCCATAACAGCCCAAATGAACGCCGGACAACACCGCTTCCTTATATCCCGCCTCTTTCATAAGCCAAAGAGATTCCAGTACTTTTTCAGGACGCATACTGCGGCTTCTGCCGCGTGTATAAGGCACAATACAGTATGTGCAGAACGCATCGCATCCATCCTGAATTTTCAAAAACGGACGGGTTCGCTCGCCAATCGGAATAGCGGGCATTTCCCTGAATACGCGCTCATGCCGGACATCATGCCAGAACAGATCATCAGAAGTTTTTTGTGTTAAAGATTCAATCAGTTCGGCAATCCGATGTTTGTCGCTGTGTCCCACGACATAATGGACGCCGGTGATTTTTCTGATTTCATCTGCGTCAGCCTGAGCATAACAGCCCGTAACGATAATCTTTGCATGAGGATTGGCGCGGATAATCTTTCGGATTGCCTGCCGGGACTGCATTGACGCTTTCTGCGTAACCGTGCAGGTATTGATAATGCAGATGTCTGCGTTTTCTTCTGCCGATCCCCATCCGGTTTCTTTCAAATACCGGAAAAGCGCGTCAGATTCGCACTGATTCACCTTGCAGCCTAATGTTGTAATACAGAATTTACGCATAGACCTCTTCAATAAATCCGCCGCCAATCACTTCATCGCCGCAATAAAACACCGCGCCCTGCCCCGGCGTAACCGCTTCCTGCGGAACATCAAATCTGACAATGACACGCGTTTCATCAAGCGGCAGAATCACGGATGGCGCGGCATGATGCCGGTATCTTACGCGGGTATGAACTTCTGCCGGAAAATCCGGTTTCTCATTAATCCAATGAATTTTTGCCACCTTGCATTCAGCCGAAAGCAAATCTTTTTTGAATCCCACAATCAGGCGGTTGTCTGTCCGGTCAATTTTCACCACATAATACGGCTCTGATGCCGGGCAGTTGATTCCTTTGCGCTGCCCGATAGTAAAGCGGTGCAAACCCTGATGTTTTCCGATAATTTTGCCATCTGTGGTAACAGTGGTTCCGGGTTCGG
The DNA here is from genome assembly GCA_020718925.1 of Desulfonema limicola. Taxonomy (GTDB): domain Bacteria; phylum Desulfobacterota; class Desulfobacteria; order Desulfobacterales; family DYRC01; genus DYRC01. Next base: position 2,016 of record DYRC01000377.1, on the reverse strand, counting down.
CTTTAAGTCCTTGTTCTTCCAAAAATTCACCGTAGCTTTTCCCCCGGATAAAGCAAATATCCTGACTTTCTGTTTTATGAATCGGCATCAGCCCTTTTTCTTCGGCTATTTTTTTTACAGATTGCTTGGTCATATTTCCCAACGGAAAACACGCATAAGATAATTGTTCCTGAGATAAGAACGCCAAAAAGTAAGACTGATCTTTTAAAGAATCAAGCCCTTTATGCAGATGACATGTTTCTGTCCTGATAATCCGGGCATAATGACCTGTGGCAAGATGCGCCGCGCCGAGTTTTTTGGCAATATCCGCAATGGTTTTGAATTTAATCATCGGATTGCAGATCAGACAGGGGTTGGGTGTGCGGCATTCAAGATATGTTTGGGTAAAATACGCCACGACTTTTTCGTCAAACTCCTTTCGGATGTCTGTGATTTCCAAGTCAATTCCGATTTGTGCAGCCATAAGGCGGATTTGAGCCGTATCTGCATGATCATAGCCGGTCAGAAAATGGATCCCGACCAGCGGATAACCTTGTTCTTTCAGCAGATGCACCGCGACCAGAGAATCCACGCCGCCGCTTAATGCAATGGCAATCAGGGGTTTCATCAGAAGGCAGTTATGATATATGCAAAAATAATTGACGGAAATGTTTCAAAATACTCAGCACTGAATACAACTCATTGCCGGGATTGCGGATTTCAAACACTCTGGAAAATGAATACCGGGGATTTTTTCCGGCAACCAATTTGACAAACATAAAACTTCCACCGGTGGTAATCAGACCGATATTCAGATAATCAGGATCAGGATTTGCCAGCATATACGACAATAACTGAGCTAAACCCGCCTCTACGGAAAAGGACGCCCGTTTTGATTCAATCACCATCACCCAAAGATGTTCTCTGAGTACCAGAATATCAATTTTGCCCTCAACGGTGATATCTTCGTCAAGCTCCGAAACACTGACCGACATTTCCGAAGTAATGTGAAACGGCGGCAGATAAAAATCAGCAAAAAAGAGCAACGGGGCTAAAATTGCCATTTGAACAGTGTTTTCAAGTACCGGAGGATATTTGATCAGATTGAGATAGCCTGCTTTGAGTTTGTCCAAAAATTGTTTTTCCTGATCGCTGACCGCAGGCAGACTACCCTGCCATTCTGAAAAAAACTGAGGATCATCCGGCAGTTCAAGGTGAAATTTTGTCTCTAACTCATGCAGCGTAAGATTTTTTGAATAAACAATGTCTGACATAAGCGACCTTATCTGTTGTTGATATTCTGATTTGATATTAACAATAAATATGCTGTCAGGTCAAGCTTTTTGAGAATTTCCGGTCAGATAATTCTCTGACAACGTGTCATTGTCAATCAGATGCTTCTTTGAGAAATCTTTTCTTCCGGCGGTTTTACTGTTTTGAAGCTGCGATACAGGCTCAGATCGTAAATGATTTTCAACCCGCCTGCCAAGAAAAACGGTACGCTGATCAACGCCGGGTGAGCCATAAAAAAACCGCTCAACGCCGGAGATAATGCCGCGCCGACAGAACGGGCAATGTTTGTAATGCCTGATGCGGCAGTCCGTTCATCAGGCGCAACGACCACCATCGTGTAGGACTGACGGGTAGGCACATCCATCTGCGAAATACTGAACCGCAGCATCAGCACCGTTATTGCCGATACCAGATTAGGCATCAGCGGAACCATGCACAACAGAATATTTGACGGGATATGCGTGAACACCATGGTATCGGATTTTTGGTGAAAACAAATACCGCGCCTGCGGATACCATCAGGGCAGCCCCCAGGATAAGCATCCGCTTTCTGCCGATACGATCCGCAACGGTGGTAATCCATAATGAAACCGCCACATCCCCGGCAAGCGTCAGAGAAAGCAGCAGCCCGATCTGATATTCGTTCAGCCCGATTTCAGCCAGATACAACGCCAAAATAACCGATATAAAGCCATACGCAAACAATCGGATAATGCGCGTTGAAAAAAGAATAGGAGTTACGCA